>SCRK01000121.1 GCA_004298075.1 bacterium
TTCAACATCCGGTTTCTGCAGCTGCTCCAGGAACTGGCGGGCATAGCTGGAAAGGCTCTCCACGAATCTCCTCTGGCCTTCCGCGTAGATCGTATCAAAGGCAAGGCTGGATTTTCCCGAGCCCGATAAACCGGTGATAACGATAAGTTTATTCCGCGGCAGATCCAGGTTGATGTTCTTTAAATTATGCTCCTTTGCCCCGCGGATAATGATATTGTCAGTTGACATTGCTTTAAACCTCTAATTAATGAATGGCCCGAAATCGATCCTAAAGCTCTTTTTTTGCGCTCCCGGAGGAAGCAGGATATACTGATGTTCTTTCATTATCCGTCCCTCCCTCCATTCATCCTGTAAATATACCCTGTATCCGAAAGCATGCCCTTTCACAAAAACGACATTTCCGGGAGGGTTTGAGAATTGGATAAAGAATCCCAAAGGGCGTCTTGCCCCCTTTGTCTTTTTCCAATAGTATACCAGATGCAGGATCCTATTGTCGGATATTTTATCATCCACGATATCATACCCTAAAAAAATGATCCCGTTTTCTAAAACTAGATTAACGGGGTTGCCTATTTTAGGATCATTTATCTCCTCGCAGAGCCGGTATCCTTGCGCGTACCCCTTTTTGAATAATACCGTATCATCAAAAGCCTCAAAAACCTTCCAATCCCCGGTTTCAAGGAAGGTGCGGATATTCCCGGCGCCTTGTTCCGGGAAAAATGAACTTGACATAAAAGGGCCGTTAAAATCTATCAAAGCATATTCAAGGTCCTTGGGCGGTTCATACCTGGTGTTCGTGTACATCTTGTAACCCATCGCTATAAGATGCATGGAATAGAGGTCGCGCCTGTTTGCTAATTTCGGCAAAAATTGAAAAGTAGCGACAACCGGAGAACCTGGCGGCACTGCCGCGATCAATTTATCTTTCTGTGCGCTGATATCGTCGCTCCGGTAACTGTATATACGGCCGATAATGTTAAATTGCGGAGACTGCAAATAAATGCCGGAAAAAATGACAAATCCGAAAAAACAGTATAATAATACCCCTTGATTCCTGATAACAATCCTGTAACGCAGCAGCTTGGCAAGGGATTGGATCACCGAAAAGAATATGAACGGGATCAACAGGGCGACATATTGATAGTAAATCAAAGAGTGGTTATATGCCGCAGATAGTAAATTCTGCATGAAAACCGGGATCGTCGGCAGTAGGGCCAGGGGGCTGAATAACCCCAGAAATCCACCCGGCACAAACAATTGAAAAATATAGGCTATCTTGCGGGGAGTAAAAGCAAAAAGCGCGGTACTTACCGGATGGAGAATGATGGTTTTGGCCATCTCCAGCATATTTCCACCCAGGTGCTTATAATAGGAACTGAATATAAACCCCCCTTGATATAATTGCGCGTCTTTTGCGAAATGCGGGATTATCAGCTTCACCGATAATAGGAACCAGGCAACTCCGGTCAACAGGGGGAATAAAACCCATTTTTTGGGCCTTTTCCGTATCAAGGCGTATATACCAAGCATAGATACCGCTAAACTGGCGTTTTCCTTGCACAAGAGAGTCAGTATTATGAAGACAAGGAACCTTCTAAAATTCTCTTTTTCAAAATAATACAAAGCAAAGAAAAGAAAAAATATCTCATATATGTCAAAGTGCGTCTCAAACAAATTCATGTACCCCACTGAGGGATACAATAGATAGGCGATGGCTATAGCCAGGGAAAATGCAGGTTTAAGCCTGCTCCTGGCTAAAAGATACAAAGGGTAGGCCGCTAATCCCAGGAATATGCTTTGCAGGAAAAGAAGTGTCAAGGGGGTTTGCAAGAGCGCGTATATCGGTAAGATCAGGAATATTATTAAATATAAGTGGGCCCCGAAAATTATCTGCTCCAGAAAGGAGTAATATAAAAACTTACCGTGAACACTGTTCCAAAAGACAACAGCGTCACCTGCCAGGTCCCAATCCGTATAATTAAAAGACTGGAACTTTAAAAAGGACAGGTATCCGAAAACAATGATGTATGACAAAATAGATGCCCACAGCAGATACCCGGCCCATTTTTGACAAAACTTATCTAGTCTTTCCATATAAATAGCCTCTCACAAACCCCTCCGGTATTCCCAGAGATAGCGGAAAGTCCTGCCTAAACTCAACTGTCTTTCCTCCTTGAATCTGATAAAAGTACCGAACATCCATAGTAATAAAAACAGCTGCCTGCATTTGATCCTTTTGGCGATATGTATCAAAAAAGGTTTCAAGCGGGGAAAACGCACGCAAAGATGGGCAACTTTATGGATATTAAGCAGGATTTCTTTATTCTTCAAGGATAGCACCGAATCCTGGATAAATGAGTTAGGCATATCCTCAAAAGAATATTCTTTCTTAAGCAGCCCTTTATCTATGCAATAGCCTGCTAAAGCAGTCTTGGGAAACGGCAATAGGACTGTGGTGAACATAAAATCGGTGCCGATAGCGGTATTCAGATCAACCGTCGACAGCGCATCATCAACCGATTCATCGGGCAGGCAGAACATATTGGAGGTTTGCATCTTTATGCCTGCTTTTTTAATAATGCCTGCCCCCTCAAATATACGCTTATTACTTATGGCTTTATTGAGGAGGCCCTTACGCAATAATTCGTTCCCGGTTTCTACGCCGAAGCTTACGGTATGGCAGCCGGAATCAGCAAGGATCCGGGCATGTTCCTCTTTAAGCAGATCGATCCTGGCTGTACATATGTAAGGCAGGCTGATCTCTTTCTTATATAAAGACCCGAATGCCTCAAGCCAGGCGGCATCCATGGCAAAAAGGTCATCCGCAAGAAAAAGGGAAGCGGTGGGATAATCGGTAATAACGCGTTTTATCTCTTCAACAAAATGCCGCGGAGTTTTCCTCCGGATATATTCTCCTTTACCCTCAAAAATCCGCATAATTGAGCTATTGGCGCAAAAAGAACAGTGGAACGGGCATCCGCGCGAGGACATAAAAACCTTTAAGGCAAGCTTCCCCAGTTTAGGGTAACGTTTATAATAAAGGCTGCGGTCTTCAAAAAATGAATCCAGGTCGCCGGTTAAGGGGGCAACGCTGCGTATCCGAAGCCTCCCATTCTCTTTAAAGCAGATACCCTGGATATCACCGGTGGGTTTATTCAAAGCTATACAGCGCACCAGTTCCGTAAATGAGGACTCCCCTTCACCCAGGCACAGATAATCTATGCCCGGAAACGATAAGACATCTTCCGGATAAAGAATTGAATGAACTCCCCCTGCGACTATGGGAATACCGGGAACCTGTTTTTTTAGCTCGGAAGAGGTCTGCCGAAGCCAGGCATGCTCGTTTGATAATACGGAAAAGGCGATTAAATCAGGCTTGGCTTCCTTTAACGCCGAAACCGCGTCTTTTTCACAAGCATCGATTACAATATCCGTTTCATACCCTTCTTTCTTAAGGTAGCCGGAAAGAGCCATCACTCCGAAATATGGGAAGATTTGCTTTTGGACAAAACAAACTTTCATTTAACTCTCTTTCTAAATAGCGGCTGGCACAGAAATATAACGGCCGCAATAAAAATCCCCGCGAAATAACAAAACAGGGTTATTTTGTATAGCTTGGGATCATATACAAAGCGAACTATATGCCGGCCCTTTTCAAGGATAACGGCCTTAAAGGCCATGTTTGCCCGGTAAACCTTAGTTTCCTTGCCGTCAATAAAAGCCCTCCAGGACTTATCGAAGCCATCGCTGTAATAAAGGACGCAATCCGCTTCCGGATCCGCCTCCAACAGCATGTTGTTAGGATCAAACCCCAGGATTTTGAGCTCCCCCTTTACGATTTCAATATCGGCGATCTTCCCAACAGGTATTTTTAGTTTTGAAAATCTTCCCGGCGGCTCATCCTCAATAAAGACGGCCCTCCGGGCTGTCCTTTCTTCGAGCTTGGCGCATTCCTGAGCCTGGAGCTCAACCGGCAAAACAACGACTCCGCTTACAAGTTTGATCCTCTCATCTGTCACCCCCATAAAGATCTCTTTTATCTCAGGAGGGACCGTCTTGTTATTCTCAAGATCAAATAAATCCTTCATCATATAAAAATGCGTCGTTACCCCAGGCATCCTAGAATCGGAGGCGGTAAATATCCTCTGCATCGCGGGGGCAAAACCAAGAAAAGGATATCTGGGTAACATAAGCGGCGCCCTTTTATCGCTATAAGCCACCTTCTCTTTAGGCCATGAAGATAGGTCGGCCTTCGGCATAGTCGTAAACCTGTATAGAGCGGTGTTAAAATAAAGGAGGTCGATGAGCACCAATGAAACCAGCGTGAAATATTTGAACTTCAGTTTAATCTTCCGGCTTTTAATAACATAGAATAAGACTAAAAGGGAAACAATAAATAAAATGACATTTTGGTATGAGCGGCAGAAAATATTATTCAAAAACGTTGCGAAATCCTCGCCCAGCGTAGAAGATATGGCCATATAACGCTCCGGGAATTGTGCTAACGGGGCCCGATATACCGTCAGCACATAACGGTTTATCAAAACAGCCGCTGCACTGATAAAAATGGCTATCCCCATAGATCCTCTGGGCAGAGGATTCCCGGATCCCGTGCTTTTTATCCGTTCCAATATCACATCTGTACCGATACAGGTAAAATAAACCAGGCAGAAAATAAAAAACGTGGAAAAGATATGGGTGTTCCTGATTATGAAGAAAAACGGAAAAAAATAAGAAAAGAATTTTAATACGCCGAATTTAGGGCCGAGCATCAATAATGCGCTAACTGCCAAGGCAAGCATAAAGCCTATCCTGTATTTATGCCGGGAATGGAATAAACCGACTATGGCCAAAAACAGGGGGAGCAAACCGATGTACAAAAAAGCCTCTGACGCAAGGATAGACTTAAAATAGATCATTTCAAAATGCAGCATAAAAGAATACGGGGTGAACAAATTAAAGAAATCTGCCGGGTAAGCATTGGCGGCAGTCGGGGCTTCAATCATCCTGACATCAGGCACCGTTGCGCGGATATATGTCAGGAAAACCGGGATCAAATTCAACGCGAGCAGCAGGAAGACCGCAACAGCCGCTAATACCGTTTTGCGGTTATTTGATAATAATCCGCTTTCGGGGACGCTAAAACCTTTGGAGAAGAAAATACAGGCCAGCAATACCACCCAGGAAGAAATAAGATACATGAGATGATAGCCGGAGGTAGAAAACGCAACCCCTAATAAGAAAGAAAGCCATAGCAAAGAAACGGCCCGCCCTTCTTCGATGAATTTAAAGGAAAAGAATAAAATCCATGGAAACGTATAAAAACAGAGGATAAAACCGTGCTGCTTAAGATAGGAACTGCAGAGGGCAGAAAATGACAGGGTGATAAAAGCGAAAAAAGCGCTGAACCTGTATTTGGCAAGACGCCTGAAAAAAACGTAACTTCCGGAGATAAAGATCAGGTAGCGCAATAACATATCGTAATGATAAACTGTCAATGTGTTGATCCTGAAAAATTTCCCCGCAAAGACCAAGAGCAAGGTTGAAGGATCCCATAGATGGAGGACATGTATATTCAAAAAGAATATCTCTCCGCAGTGCATATATGGGTTCCAAAGAGGCAGGATGCCATAGCGCAAACAATCATAAAAATACGAAAAAACGCCAAACCACACAATGCTGTCACCGCTGAACATCCTCCTGCCGCCGATCCACAGTCCCCATTGCAGGATGACTACCCCGAGCATAACCGCCGCCACTCCTATGATTTCTTTAACATTTTCTTTTATCTTCATATATAGATTTTTGCCAATGACCTCAATAAACTGGCGCCCAATTTAATGAGGCCCCACCATTCTTTCGGATTTAAATACCAGCGCGCGGGAAGATAAAACCATCCCGCAGGCCCGATCCTCTTAATAAGCAGCTTAAATACCTTTATCGGCCTAAGCGAAAACAAAAGATTAGCCCTAATGATATCTTTTTTTAGCTCATTTTCCCGGCACCCTTCAGGAAAATAAGGCAACCTTGATTCCGCGAGGCTATCCTGCACAAGCGAGGCACAAGCATTAAGATTAGCCCATCCTTTTTCCACGAAGAGACGTCCCTCATTTTTAGCTATTTCATATAACTTCGTACCCGGATAGGGAGTGGCATTATTAAACCGCACATAATCCAGGTCAAGATCCTTGGCCAGCCTGTAAGCCTGCAATCTCTCCTTCTTAGTCTCTGTCGGCAAACCAAAGATAAAGGTTCCCGAGACGCCAAAACCGTACTTCTTTGTAAGCTTGACTGCCGCGATGTTATCAGCCACCGTTTCCTTCTTGTTCAACAACAACATCAATCTCTCTGAAGCTGTCTCCAGGCCGTAATTGATCATCCTGAATCCAGCCCTTTTTAACGAAAGCAGGACCTCATCATCAACCGCATCAGCCCTTGTCTGGCAGTCAAAACTGGCTTTTTTTTGGAGACCCTTATCCGTGATACCCCGGCATAACCGGATCACCCTTTGTTTATCCGCAGTAAAGTTATCATCAACAAAATTTATGTGCCTCTGATTATATTTATTTATAAGCAGTTCTATCTGGCCCAAAACAACACTTTCGGGTACATAGCGGAATCTCCTGCCGGATATGCTCCTCTGGCTGCAAAATATGCACTCATAAGGACAACCCCTTGAGCTTGCGATAAAACTAAAATTATATTTACCGGGGCCGCTCTCAAAAAGATGGTAAGGAAAAGGGGGGAAATCATCTAAATCCGGCAACTCGGCAGGCGGATTATGGATCAACTTATCGCCGCTCTTATATGAGAGCCCTTTTATCCACGAATGGTCTTTCCTGTTTTTTATAGCGTCGTATAATTCAAGCAGGATATTCTCCCCCTCCCCCCTTATGACAAAATCAACTGCCGCATTTGCCAATGCCTCATCCGGAAGGACCGTGGGGTGTATCCCCCCCAGGATAATCAGCGAATCGGGATACCACTGCTTTATCTGCCCGGCAATATCATAGCTTCTCTGCGCGCAGGCGGTTAAAGTTGAAATACCAAATATATAAGGAGGGGAAAGTTTATCCGATAAACTCTTTAGCAGCTGCCGGGAAAACGGTTCAATATGCTCATCTACTACCTCTGCTTTCCTGCCCTTTTGCAGAAGGTATCCGGCAAGATAACCCAAGCCGATAGGAACGCTAAGGGGCACATATCTCTGGAAGATGCCGAATTTAGTTGATTTTGGATTTATTAGGATCATATAATAAAAAAACAAGATCGGGATGGAAAGCGGTATAGACAGGCCCCGCCCTTAAAATCAAGGGCGGGGCCTGATGTGGAGACTGCTTACTTCTTTTTCTTCTTTCCGCCTCTCTTCATTTTGGCGCAGGAGACGTCGCCTTTCTTATCCAAGAAATAAAGGTAGCCTGTTTTTCTTTTGATGCCGCATTTTGCCACCTTCTTGGGGCTACCTCCCTTTTTATTGCCTCTGGCCATCTTGGCGCAGGAAACATCACCCTGCTTGTCAATATAATAGAGATAACCTTTTTCCCTCTTGACCCCCACTTTCATTATTTTCTCTGCCATTTTCTAGATTCACCCCCTTTCATGTTTGTTTAATTACGTGCCGATTTTTATCGGCTGTAAAATCTGTTTTAGAGTCGCTACTGCCGCCAGCACCGCGAGGTAACTGGTCTTGGGGTTCTTCGGATGCAGTATATTCTCGGTGCGCGTAAATATCGAGGCTGCGTCGGAAACAATCGCGATCTCATGGATGTTCTTCGTTACATAAGGACTGGCAATTATGCGCACCTTTGTCTTACGCATGCCTATGCCGGCCAGCCCCAAGACCGCTGCCACATTTATATTCTGCGGAAAATATTTCACCGCCTGCGAAGCGCTGCCTGAAAACAGGAGTTTATCTTTTTTGAGCCCCTCCAGCTTGAACCTTTTAGCTACATATTCAACCCCGTTAAATGCGGCTGGGTTCTTGCGCGTAGTCAAAACTACCTTTCGCACCTTTCCTATATTTGCCGCTTTCAAAGCATCAATCCCCGAAATAGCCCCACTGGGAAAATAAACACTGGCATTATTCTTCCCGGCTAAGGAATACAGCTGGATAAGATGGTCTACCATGCCGCCGACACTCATCACCATAATATCGCATCCTGCGGATAAAGATCTCCGGGCGATTTCCCAGGCTGCCCGGGCTGAAGATGATTCGATAACCAGGTCTGTTCTTTTAATTAAGCTATCCAGGTCAGTGACGCATAATTTACCGCTTTTTCTTATTTTCCTGGCCAGATCAAGGCTTTTTTCCGGTTTTATATCATAAAGAGCGGCTAAACTGGCATCCTTGGAAAAACTCGAGACTATCTCCTTCGCCAATGAACCGCCGATCGCCCCGCAGCCGACAATCCCTATCCTAAGCTTGCTCTTTTTAGCCATAATTTAAGTAGTGAAAATGGGGTCAGAATTATTTTTTACCAATTTTTATTTTAGAAAAATAATTCTGACCCCATTTTCCAGAACCTTCCCTGATTATTATATTATCAATAAGACGGGTTTTCCCTATCTTTACCGCTAAAGCAATAAGGCAGCCTGGTTTTATCTTTTTTAAAGGCATAAGGTTTTCTAAATCCACGACAGCGGCATAATCTATTCTGGCTGATCTCTTTTTTGAAATAAGCTCTTTCATCCTGTTTATAATTCTATCCGCGTGGCGTTGGCCATTATCGATCAAAGATTGGGCCAGGAGCAGAGCCTTAGATAAAACTACCGCGTCTTCTCTTTCTTTATCGCTTAAATAGGCGTTACGCGAACTTAATGCTACCCCATCATTTCCGCGTACAGTAGGCAGAACCTTGACCTTGACTGGAAAATTCAGGTCTTTGATCATCCTGGCGATTATAACCGCCTGCTGAGCATCCTTTTGTCCAAGATAAAGCACATCCGGCCGGACAATATTAAACAGCTTGGCAACTACGGTAGCCACCCCGCGGAAATGCCCGGGCCTGGAGCTGCCGCAAAGTACTTCGCTTAAACCCTCAACATTTACAAAGGTAGAGTAACCGCGCGGATACATGATCTTGTTCTCCGGCAAGAATATAAAATCAACTCCTGCCTGCCGGCAAAGAGCAAGATCCATTTTAAGCAGGCGGGGGTATTTTTTCAGGTCCTCCTGAGGGCCGAATTGCGCCGGATTTACAAAGATACTTACCACTACCGTATTATTTTCTTTAACTGCTTGCTTGATCAGGCTTAAATGTCCGGCATGCAATGCGCCCATGGTAGGCACAAAACCTACGCGTTTTTTATTCTGCTTTATCCTGTTTATCGCGATGCTAAGTTTTTCGGGGCTGCGGAAAACTTTCATAAAACCTCAAGCAATGGTCCGGTTACAAAATGCCTGGCGAACAGGCGCGGGTGCGGAATAGTCAAGCTCTTCGAGCGGATGATCCTATCCCCGTAAAGTAAAATGTCCAAATCAATGATCCTGGGCCCGAAACGGACGGATTTTATCCTACCCAGGTTAATCTCTATTTTTTTAAGTTCTTTAAGCAATTTTATCGGCGGGAGCTTGGTTTTGATCTTTAATGCGGCATTCAGGAAATCAGGCTGCCCAACAGGCCCTCCGGCAGGCGCACTTTCAATGATCCCGGATTCCTTAAGCACAAAAGTACCTTTTAGCGCGTTGATCTTTTTAATAGCCAACTTTATATTCTTTCTCCGATTGCCGAGGTTTGAACCGAC
>SCRK01000122.1 GCA_004298075.1 bacterium
TCTAAGTTGATCGGAATAACTATTAGCGCCAAAGGCATACCTCAGAACAGGGATCAGCGCCTGGAATTAGCCGCGGCAATTGTCGCCACCTGCTCGGAAAAAGAATTCCCTATTGAGGACCTGTATCTTGACCCCATAGTCCTGCCGGTCAATGTCGCGCAGGCCCAAATGAAAGATATACTGGAATCCATTCGCGAGTTCAGGATAATCTCCGAGCCCAGCCCGAAGACTATTCTGGGCTTAAGCAATGTCTCCCAGGGCACAAATGTGCGCAGCCTGATCAACCGCACTTTTTTAACCATGGCTGTTGCTTATGGCTTGGATTCTGCTATACTTGACCCTAAAGATAAGGAATTGATGGACACGCTTATCACCGCGGAGCTTATCTTGAATAAAAATATTTACTGTGATTCATATTTAGAGGCGTACAGGAAGAAATAATCGCTTTGGCGGCGTAGCTCAGCCTGATAGAGCAGTCGGCTCATACCCGATAGGTCACTGGTTTAAATCCAGTCGCCGCCACTTTATTCATCAGCGACGCAGTCCCCGAAGGGGGCCACTCTCCGCCACCAGTTATTTACGAATTGTGATCTTTTTAATCACGTTATCCACGATCAACGAAGTCAGGATAAACACCCCCGCCTCAGTCAGCACGGTAGACATCGCGGCACCCACGTAAGAATAAACGGATATAAGAATAAAAATAAGCGGCAGGCCTATTATTGCCGCGGAAACATGTATCTTGGCGTAAAGGTCCGGCTTGCCGCATACAAGCAGGAACTGGACCTTAAAGGCATTAGCCCCCACAAAGAATACCGCCGCAAGCAGCAGCCTCAAAGTAAGCACCGCTTCCTGATAGGGAGCCCCGCAGGCAAGCTTGATCAACCAGGGGGAAATGAGCGCGGCTATCGGCAAGCTGACCACAAAACCCAGGGTTATTCCATCCTGTATCCTGTACATTATGGCCGCGGCCCTTTGTTTGTTCTTGACGAAAACCTTGCTTAACCTGGGGAATACAGCCCGGGAGAATGAATCCATCGGGAATAACTGGATAACCCCGGCTATCCTTTCGGCGAGTGAGTAAAATCCGGTGAGGACATTATTAGTAAGCAGCCCTACGGCAAAAATCCGGGTCGTAGTGTAGGCGTTAACCGAGAGGATGGAGATAAAAATATCCCAGCCTGTCCTAAGCTCCTTCCTGATATCGGCATATTTCTGCACAACAAATCTCAAGCTGAATTTTCTAAAGGCGATATACAGCCCCCATAAACCGCTGATTATGAACAAAAGTGAATTTAATAACGGTACCAAAAGATAATCAGACGGCCCTTTTATAAAAATAAAGATACATAGCGCGTAAATAATGGCGCCGATCACATTAACCACGGTTATATAACTCATTTTTTCCTTCCCCTGGAAGAACCAAACGGGGAATAATGTGCTTCCGATCACCGTTCCGAAGCTTAAGGCATAAACCGGCCAGTCATTCCTGAATTTAGGAACGAAATATATGATCGCGCAGAGGGCCAAACCGCTTAGCGCGGCTAATATGAACTTTACCGTCATTACCGAAGAAAATATCGCGCTGGATTTTTCTTTATGCTCTCCGACCAGGGATATCTCTCTGGTCGCCGAGAGGGTGAAACCGTAATCCGTCAAGATCATAAAATACTGCACCAGGCTTTGGGCAAAGGAGATCAGGCCGAACCTTTCTATTCCAATAACCCTGATCAAATACGGCAGGACAGCTAAGGGCAGGATATAATTCATGCCTTGGAGGGTAGTAAGAGAGATGAAGTTTTTGAGGACTATTCTTCTTTCGTGGTGGGTAACTATTCTGCGGGCCATTAAACATAATTTACACTTTATAGGAATAAAAGTCAACGATATTTCGCTCATTCGCAGGGACTCTCCCGTAAGATCATATGTCTAGTCTTGACAATTTCATTGACAAATAAATTGTGGTTGGTAAACTAATCACATGCGTAAGGATAAATTCCCTATCTCCCTGTTAAAATCCTCCTCAAGCGCTTTTACCCTCGTAGAACTTATAATCGTAATCATCATCGTAGGCATACTTGCGGCAATGGGTATCAGCCAGTACAGTAAAACGGTAGAAAAGTCACGCGGGGCCGAGGCGAGGCAGATTTTAGGAGATATTCGTAAGCTTGCAATAGCCTATCGGTTAGAAAATGGTACAATTACCGGCATGCAAGAATCCGATCTGAACGTAGGCTCAGGTCAAATCCCCAACTCGTGCGTAAGTTCGCATTATTTTTATTACTTTCCACGCGTGGGAACAGCCGTGGATCCCTCATTGGTAATCGACGCAATCCGTTGTACGAGCGGAGGGAAAAGCCCACAAGGGCCAGATGGGATGCTTCGGATGGTTCTAAACTGTTCTGATGGTTCGGTTTCTTTTACGAATGGATCTGGTGGGAGTCCGATTTGGTAGCTTTGAAATTATCCTGAAAAATGGGGTCAGAATTATTTTTTTATAAAAATAATTCTGACCCCATTTTTGGTTTTCTATGGTAAAATAATTTATGAACTCAAAATTCCTGGAAACAATTAAAAAGTACGGTTTACTGAAAAAAGAGGACAAGGTCTTAGTTGCTGTTTCCGGCGGTCCGGATTCGGTGTGCCTGCTACTGCAGCTGGCTGCCTTAAGAAAGGGATGGAACTTATCCCTGTATATCGCGCATATGGACCATATGCTGCGCCCCGGTTCAGGAAAAGACGCTGCTTTCGTCAAAAAACTGGGGGAAAAACTAAAAATACCCGTTCATATCAAACCGGTAAATTTAAAAAACAGGCATGTTAAAGGTTCCCTTGAGGAGCTGGCTAGAGAAGCAAGGCATGATTTTCTAATCAATCTAGCCAGGAAAATTAAAGC
>SCRK01000123.1 GCA_004298075.1 bacterium
CCTTACCTGGAGGATATCTTAAGCTATGTAACGATAGGGGCGCGCTCCGTGGAAAACCAGGAGCATCGCCTGACAGTCAGCGGCTTGGATATACCGGTCGGGATGAAAAATCCCACCAGCGGAGACCTGAATGTCCTTTTGAATTCCGTGCAGGCAGCGCAAACACCGCATACATTTATTTATACCGACTGGGAGGTTAGGACAAAAGGCAATAACCTGGCGCATTGTATCCTGCGCGGGGCGATCGACCACCATGGCCAGAGCATTCCCAACTATCATTACGAGGACCTGATCCAGTTCGCGGAAAGCTATTTGCGGCGTTCACTCGCCAATCCCGCGGTCATCGTTGATACCAATCACGCCAACTCCAATAAAGATTTCCGCCAGCAGCCGCGCATCGCAGAAGAAGTAATGCGTAGTTTAAGCAGATCTAAGCTTTTAAAAAAAATGATCAAGGGATTTATGGTTGAAAGTTACCTGAAGGAGGGCTCCCAGGAGGTTAAAGGAAAGGCCTTCGGCCAGTCAATTACCGACCCCTGCCTGGGCTGGGATGATACCAAAGAATTAATTTTAAAGTTAGCGGATAGCAACGGAGATTAAATGGGCTTAAAATTTGATTTTAACAATATGTATAGTTTCAGCGTTGGCAGCCATGGCGTAAGCCAGGAGGATATTGATGAGATCCTTCCCGAGGCAAGACTTTGCGCAAGGCACTTAAAGAAAATTATCGCTGATCCTCAAGCAAGGGTCAATTTAGGCCTTGAGTGGGTGACCCTCTTTCAGCAGGATAAGGAGGAGATCGCCAAGATCCAGAAATTGGGGAAAGAGATCTCCGGAAAATATGAAAATGTCGTCTTCTTAGGGATCGGTGGTTCATATTTAGGCCTGAAAGCAGCGCAAGACGCCTTGTGTGTGCCTTATTACAATGAATTTAAGCCTTTAAGAAATAAATCACCGCGGATCTATTTGGAAGGCAATAATCTTGATCCGGATACCCTGCGGGTTTTATTAAAGAATCTTTTGCCTAAGAAAACATTTGTAATTGTCATCTCTAAATCAGGAGAAACCACAGAGCCTAAGGCGGCATTCTCGTTAGTTGAAGCCTGGCTTAAAAAAGGGGTAGGCAAGAGATACGGCAGGCAGATCTTGGCGATCACAGATCCGCGATCAGGCGCTTTGCGCGCCAAGGTAGAGCTCGAACAGAAAAAAGATATTTTAAGTTTTCGCGCGTTTCCAATTGTAAAAGGCGTAGGCGGAAGGTTCTCCGAGTTTAACATGGGCCTGATACACTTGGCAATTGTGGGCGTAAATATAGAAGAGCTTTTTTCAGGCGTTAAAGAGATGTTTGATCGCTGCAGCCAGGATGATATATTAAAGAATCCGGCGTACATGTATGCCTTGCTGCATACGATCCTCTACCGTAAAAAGGCAAAATCATTAGCCATATTAATGCCCTTTTCTCAAACGCTTAAATCAACCGCGGATTGGTATGTTCAGCTTTTAGCGGAAAGCTTAGGGAAAAAATATCACCGTAAGATTGTGGTGGGAAGCGATGGGGTAGAGAATTGGCTGGCGGATGAGAAATCCTTATTCAGCAAGGGCAGGACTCCTATATCTGCCGCCGGAACCAACGACCTGCATTCCATTCAGCAAAATAATGTTGAAGGAGAAGATAACAAAGTCCTTACTTTTATCCGGGTGGAGAAGTTTAAAACAGATTTAAAAATACCGGGCGCGGGGGACCTGCTTTCCGGGAAAAGTTTTAGCTCGCTTATGCATTTGGCCCAGGAGGCGACAGAGTGGGCCCTGGTCAGCGAGAGCCGGCCGAACTGCACGATCGTCATGCCTGAAGTATCCGCGCATAACTGGGGAGCGCTTTTATTTTTCTTTGAGATGGCCACTGCCTTTGAAGGCGAGTTGCTTAATATAAACGCCTTTGACCAGCCGGGTGTGGAAGGGTATAAGAATTATATGTATTATAAATTAGGCAAGCCCGGAATTCCTGCGGCCGTCGCCGAAGCCATCAAAAATAAGCCCCTTATCAAAGATCCCAAATATATCCTTTAGTTTCAACTAGGGACGTTCTTCAACCCAAACCAGGGACGTCTTTGAATCCAATCGGAAGGGTGTCCCCAACCATATAAAAATGTTAAAAATTGGCAGTTTAAAACTAAAATCTGATTTGATCCTTGCTCCTATGGCGGGAATTACGGATTTGCCGTTCCGTATGCTCTGCCGTAAGTTTGGTGTAGAGTTGGCATTTGTGGAGATGATCAATTGCCGGTCCATCAGCCATAAGAGCAGAAGAACAAAGCAGATGCTTTCAACTCTGCCTAAAGACAGGCCCCTGGGTATTCAAATATTAGGATGCGAAGAGCAATATATTCTAAAGTCCTTGGATGTTTTAAGGGACTATAAATTTGATCTGTTGGATTTTAATGCTGCCTGTCCGGCAAAAAAAGTGGTGCGCCGGGGAGAGGGTTCAGGCTTGTTGAAGGAGCCGAAAAAGTTTAAGAAAATATTAAAGCTGGTGGTAAAAAACTCCTGGCTGCCGGTTACAGTGAAGATCCGCCTGGGCTGGGATAAGGATTCGGTGAATGCCAGAGAAATTGCCCTGCTTGCTCAGGACTGCGGGGTAAATGCCTTATTTATCCATGGCCGTACTAAAACCCAAGGCTACAGCGGTCAGGTAGATTACAACAGGATCAGGGAGGTAAAAGAGGCCTTAGATATACCGCTTATTGCCAGCGGGGATCTGTTTTCCGGGCCTTTAGCCTTAAGGATGCTGGATGAAACCGGCTGTGACGGCCTGAGTATTGCCCGCGGATGCCTGGGTAATCCCTGGATATTCAAGGAGATCACGGAATATTTAAAGGGTAAGGTTATGCCGCGGCCTTCTAATGAAGTTATCGCCAAAGTCATGCTCGATCATCTTGCTTCCTGTATTGATTTTTACGGAGAAATAAACGGAGTGGTGATCTTCCGCAAATTTTACACCTGGTACACCAAAGGCCAGCGCAAGGTGCGCCGCTTGAGGGAAAGGTCATCCCGGGCCAGGACAAAAGAGGAAATGAAGGATATTATCCAGAAAGCTTTGGTTTAAAATAGTGACAGCTGTCCCTGTTGATAAAAAAATTTAAATGAATTTATTTCTTGTTTCCCTTTTCCTTAAGTGGTAAGATTAGTTCTAAAGAAAGGAGTAAAAAATGAAAAAATTAATCGCGTTACCTTTTATGGCGCTATTTTTATTGACATCCTTTGCATATGCTGCCAACATGGGCAAACTTTGGGAGGGATTAGATCCGTTATCCAAACAGTTCATGATAATTGGCTATAGAGAAGGGCTTAGGGATGGTATAGCAATAGCCAAGAAATCCGATTCAGCGGAGCCGGCGGGGATAATGTCAGTAGCTACACACCGGCACATAGTGGCTGATAGCGTATATCAAAATATATTCACAACTAATTTCAAGACAATCATGTCAGGAATGGATACTTTCTATTCCGACAACTCTAATCGGGATATCCCTGTAGATTACGCTATTTTATATGTGATACAAAAACAAAGCGGGATACCCGAAGAAGAATTACAAAAAGATTTGGTG
This sequence comes from bacterium, assembly GCA_004298075.1. Taxonomy (GTDB): domain Bacteria; phylum Omnitrophota; class Gorgyraeia; order Gygaellales; family Profunditerraquicolaceae; genus UBA6249. The sequence continues at coordinate 3,606 of SCRK01000123.1, forward strand.
GAACCAAAAAAACTAAGTAACCAGCCAAAGCCGCCTCTATAGGGCCCTAATACAGCCAGTTGCGAATATTCTCCGCCAACCAAACAATAGCCAGAGACCAACTTCCCGAACAACTTGATATAAACGATGAGTTCAAGTCGGCGTTTGATCTTATGGAATATACCAAAGAATGCCTTTTTATCACCGGTAAAGCGGGCACCGGCAAATCCACTCTTTTAAAATATTTTAAGGCTAATACGGGAAAGAATATAATCGTCTTAGCCCCCACGGGTGTAGCGGCCATTAATGTGGGCGGCCAGACTATCCATTCTTTTTTCAGGCTTCCTCCAAAGATCATTCAAAAGGATGCGATAAAGCGCCTTAGAGACAAGAGCCTGATCGAGAATCTTGATATGGTAATAATAGACGAAGTATCAATGGTCCGCTCAGACCTTATGGATGGGATAGATTATGCGTTACGTCTCAACCGCGGCAGAATGAAGGCGCCGTTTGGCGGAGTACAAATGGTATTTTTTGGGGATCTCTTCCAGCTATCTCCTGTGGTTGAGAATGAAGCAAGGCAGCTACTGTCCGAGCGATATACAAGCCCTTATTTTTTCAGCGCCAAAGTGTTTGACGATTGTCATCTCAGGGAAATTGAGCTCTCGACTATATATCGGCAAAAAGATAGTTCATTCATGGAGCTCTTAAACCGGGTCAGGAATAAAGAACATACTAAAGGGGACCTGGATACATTAAATAAGAAGGTCCAAAAAGATACCGCGGTTTCCCGGAAAGACTCAACCGTGATCTTGACAACGACTAACAGCCTGGCAAACGCGATAAACCAGGATCGCTTATCAAAGCTTCCCGGTAAAGAGATAACATATAAGGCTGTGGCATCCGGACGATTTGAAGAACCAACATATCCTACTGACGCATCCTTAAAACTCAAGAAGGGCGCGCAGGTAATCTTGATAAAAAATGATCCTGATAAGAGATGGGTCAATGGCACCCTTGCCAAGGT
>SCRK01000124.1 GCA_004298075.1 bacterium
CCCAGCGTGGCGAGCTACGCTTCGGCAAAATTTTCGCTCTGCCTGCTTCGTGTATAGCCGGGCAACCGTGCCCGCTCAAATTTTGAGATGCTGCTTAGAGCCAAGCCTCGCCATCCGCTACCAGGCATAAAAAATCCCCCTTCTATTATTAGTAGCGTAGAAAGAGGAAAAATCTCCGGAATTACCTAAACTGTTTCGCTAAAACCCGTAAACCTGCCAGGTATTGCTTCCCGTAGAAAAATCGCTGTTGAGAATAATGTAATGGTCCCCGTAGACACCCGTGCCATTTGGGGTTTTGCCTCCGCTAAGGCATCGATCCGCCTTTCCCCTGAAGAGTGAACCGGCAGTCCCGCCATACACATAATAACTAAAATAATACGAAGTTGTACAGGCGGATGGGATCTGCCCTACTCCTGTTCCGACGTTAACATCGGCATAAGCTATGCTATCTACTTGCCCATTTTCTAACCAATATTGATACGCGAGCTTACTCATTTGCCCTAACATTATCCTTGCTTCCACGGTCCGGCCTTTTTCCACCACCTTGGTATATTGGGTCATGCCTACTGCGGCAAGTATGCCGACGATGATGATGACTACGATGAGTTCAATTAAGGTAAATGATTTTGAAGAAGATCTTGATGGGAGGATATAAGTTCTATTTCGCATGTCATTAGTTTACCGCCCTCCCAGATTTTTGTCAAGATTTTAGTTGCAACTAAGCGCCTCCTCTGCTATGATTTTTGATATGAGTAAACTTAAAGTTGCGGTTATAGGAGTAGGGCATCTGGGCAGCATCCACGCCAAGATATACAAGGAAAGCCCGAATTGCGAGCTTGTCGGGGTATGCGACATTAACCCGCAGCACCTGAATCAGGTTTGCGCAAACCTAGGAATAGCAGGCTATACTAACCATACAGAGCTTTTCGGTAAGGTTCACGCGGTAAGCGTTGCCGTCCCCACTGCCCTGCACCAGAGAATAGCCGCGGATTTCCTGAATAAAGGCGTGCATACCCTGGTTGAAAAACCCTTTACTCTTACTCTCAAGGAGGCTGACGGCCTGATAAAGATCGCCGCCAGGAATAAGCTCATTCTCCAGGTCGGCCACATCGAAAGGTTTAATTCCGCCTTCGCAGCTACCCTAAAAATAATCAAAATACCGAAATTTATCGAATGCCACCGCCTTTCAACCTTTCCCAACCGCTCCCTCGATGTGGGCGCGGTGCTGGATATCATGATCCATGATATTGATATTGTCTTGGGCCTGGTAAACTCTCCTCTCAAGAAGATCGAATCCGTGGGGGTCAATGTCCTAACTAAATTTGAAGATATCGCCAATGCCCGGCTGACCTTTAAAAACGGCTGCATCGCCAACCTTACCGCATCCCGCGTATCCGATGAAACTATGCGCAAGATCCGCATCTTCCAGGAAGATACCTATATCTCCCTTGATTATAAAAATGCCGAGGCATCGGTTTATCGTAAGACCGGCTTGCAAATAACCAAGGAAAACCTGCCCATTGAAAAAGAGCAGCCCCTGCAAAAAGAGCTGGAATCATTCATCTCCTGCGTGGCCAATAATTCCGAACCGCTTGTTTCAGGCACAGTAGCCAGGGAGGCCCTGGCAGTTGCCCTGAAAATCCAGAAACAGATATGGCTGAAAAACAGATACTGATAATCTGCGGTGAGCCGTCAGGCGAGCTGCACGCCGCGGCCCTGGTTTCGGCGATAAAAAAAATAAACCCCGGCATAAAGATCCAGGGCGTAGGCAGCCGGCTGCTTGAACGCGCGGGCGCAGAGATCATTTACGACACAAGCGGCTTAAGCGTGATGGGTATTATTGATGTCTTAAAAAAACTCCCTAAATTCCTCTCCCTGAAGAAATTTATTTTAAATAAAATCGCGGGCGAGAAATTCGACGCGGTTATTTTCGTGGATTTCTCCGGGTTCAATCTCCGGCTGGCTAAGGCGATCAACAACTCCATTCCCACGGTTTATTATGTCAGCCCCCAGGTGTGGGCCAGCCGTCCGGGAAGAATAAAGACTATCAGAAGATATATCGAGAAAATGATCGTGCTCTTTAAATTTGAGCGGGAATTCTATTATCGCTACGGCATGGATGCGGATTTTGTGGGGCATCCGCTCCTGGATATCGCCAAAGCAAGCATGACAAAAAAGGAATTCTTGAGCCAATTAGGGTTAACCGATAAGAAAAAAACTATCGCCCTCTTCCCCGGCTCGCGTAAACAGGAGATAAAGAAAATCCTTCCTGTAATGCTTAGAACCGCTCAGCTGATCAACAAAAAACTTGACTCCCAATTCATCATTGCCAAGCCCGTTCAAGTTGATTGGGATATTTATAATTCCCTGATTAAGAGATCAAACCTGGATGCCAAAGTTGTGGAAGGCAAAACTTACGACTGCATGGAAGCCGCTGATTTCTGCCTGGTCTGTTCAGGCACAGCCACGCTGGAAGGAGCGATCATGCGGAAACC
>SCRK01000125.1 GCA_004298075.1 bacterium
CTTTATATGATAATCCAGGAGCTTCTTAAGCGTATCCTTTTTTAAAAGGGGGCTGTCCCCGTAAAGGACCAGCACCGTGCCTTTGAAACCTTTTAAAGCGGATAAGCCGGCCTTTACAGCGTCGGCAGTCCCGATAAGCTTTTTTTGGAGGGCGATCTTGACACCTTTGGGGATGATTTTGCGCACCAGCTCCTGCTTAAACCCTAAGACCGCGACCACCTGCCTGGGCTTAAGGCTTGCGACAAGGTCTAGAACATAGCCCAGCATTGGCCTTCCGCAAATCTTCTGCAGCACCTTAGGGCTATCGGATTTCATGCGCGTGCTTTTCCCTGCCGCTAAGATCATTACCGCGATATCGTTTTTCATATTTTCTATCTTCTGTTTATAATGTGCCCCTTGATACATACAAGCTAATTATATAGGAAATCCGGCAGATATCAAGGCATTGTGGGCTTAGATTGCATGCCGATAAACGTTTATTTGACATGGGATTCAAGTAGTTTTAAAAATTTAGGGTCAACCTGAATACCAAGTTTCTTTATTTCATCGCAATGCTTGATCGCTAAATTATATTTTTTCTGAGCAAAATAAAATTTAACTAAATTAAAATGCGCTATCGCGAACCCCGGGTCAATTTGTACCGCTTTATTCCATATTTCTATGGCTCTTGCGGTCTGGCCGAGATCCGCATAGGTTGAAGCCAAATTATTAAGGGCCTGGAGGTAACCCGGATTAATTTCGATCGCTCTTTCATAGGCCTTTATGGCATCCTCATTCCTGCCGAGATCACAATACGCGTTGCCAAGATTATAATACGCTTCCTGGGCGGCGGGGTTTATTACTACGGCCTTCTTATATAAGTCCAGGACTTTTTCTTTTTCACCGATATTCCTGTATTCTTCCGCGAGGCTATCATAAGCTACCAGGCACCTTGGGCTATCTTTGACTAAATTACTCCAAAGTGCTTTCTCATTCTTGTAATTTTTAGTCAACCCTATGCTCTTGCCGCACATATAAATTATTATGATAATAAAAATCCCCCGGATCAAGATTTTATATGCCATAGAGGATAAGAATGTAAGCTTGGTTTTTAACCTATCCGACAGGAAAGTGATGCCCGCGCAAATTAACAATAGTAAAGCCGGGGTCGAAAGATAGCTGAAGTGGTCTGCGACATAGGAAAATTTCATCCCATAAACATTTAGAAAGCCAAGTACGGGAAAAATAGAAATCATGTAGAAAATAAGCAGGGCTAATGCCCCCCGGCCGATCTTTTTTCTGTAAATAAAAAGGGCTCCCGCTATAAGTATAACGGCCAGGGAAAAGAGCCATTGCCACCACAGATTGGCATTTACCTCCCAGCGGGGATAAAAGAACACAAAATCAAAAGGAAAGATGATCTTATAAGGATAGAAAAGCATTATTCTGGCGGACAAGATAAACCGTTCCAGGAAACTTAAGCCAAAATCGCTGCCTCGCGCTCCGACCTGGTAAAATTCTAAATAAAGGGTGTGCAGAGCTATAAAAAGGCCTATGGCCGCGAGAATAACCGAGAGCCTGAACTCCCGCCGGGTAACTTTTCCATCCCTCCACCATTTATATAAAGCAGGAAAGAAAATAAAGCATACGGCAACGGGTTTACTTAACAAAGCGAAGGCGAACATCGCAACCGTAAACAAATAATCCCTGATCCTTCGCGTAAAGTCAAAGCGCAGATATGCCAGTATTGCCGATAAAAAGAAGAACAGGCTGAGCAGGTTCTTGCGTTCAGTGATCCAGGCGACTGTCTCGACCTGGATGGGATGAACGGCAAACAGCAAAGCTACCGGGAAGGCAAGGCGGGCGTAAAGTTTGCGCACTACCCAGAAGACTAAAAGCACATTCAAAATATGGAGGATCAAGTTTACGGCATGATAACCAGACGGGTTAAGGCCCCAAAGCTTATGTTCAAGCCAAAAAGAGGTAAAATTGACGGGATAATATTGGTATATTTTATTGGAAAGCCAAATATCCTTGAGCCCTCCTGTGGTTTGAATCCATGGGTTTTTATAAAGGTTGGTGTCATCATCCCAGATAAAACCGTTGCCAAGGGAAGGAGCGTAGATCAAAAAGCAAAGGATGACGAGTGATAAAAGTTGAATAAATTTTTTATAGCGCAGAATTTTGAGATGTATATTCATAAGAAATATGTGGTTGGGACGTATGGACCAAGCCCCTTATGGTTTTATCCAGCGCAGTCCTTGCGAGCATAAGCGAGCAAGGATCTGGTTGCCCGGCAAGGATTCGAACCTTGACAGTCAGACCCAAATTCTGATGTGCTACCATTACACTACCGGGCAAATATTTTTTTGCGTCCTACCTCCCACCTCAAGTTTAACTTTGCTCTACATTTCGGTGGGATTTCGCCGGATAAAAGATTATTGTGCTCAAATTGGACGACGTCCCAGATATCGTGATGCGCTTAACCTGGCTCCGGCTTATTCTTCTCCTGCTCGTACCCCTCGAGCACCTTTTTCTGCAGGTACTCCCTGAACGCCTGGGTTATGGGATGAGCAATATCCTTGTGCTCGGCTTGAACTGCCCCTGCTTCCTGCAGAGTTGATGGACTAGCTTCAACCGGTAAAGCCTGGCCGCACTGATTGCAATATTTACTGCGCGATTCATTCTTAAAACCGCATTTCGGGCAAGGATTCTTTACTTTGCGGGAAGGCATGGCGATAAATAAGCCGGTTGTGCCTTCAATGACCTTGATATTCCTTACCACAAAGACGTTATCAAAAGTAACCGTGGCGTATGCCTTCAATTTCTTATCCGGAGAATCCTTTAAGATCATCCTGACTTCGGTTATCTCCATTTCTGGCCTCCTTGCCGTGGCTTAAACCGTGGAGC
>SCRK01000126.1 GCA_004298075.1 bacterium
ATGAAGGACAGGCATCTGTTCTGGGCCGGATTTTCGGAGCTCCTCCCCGGGAATAAAATACCGCAGTCAATAATTATCAATCCTGAGGATAAGAAATATATTGATGATATTCTGCCGCGGCATGAATCGGGTAATGAAGATAAGCTGATCGTGGTTGCCCCCGGGGCCAGAAGCGATATAAAACGCTGGGATAAGGAGAATTTCAGGCGGCTGTGCCTTGCTCTTAACCAAGAAGGATGGCAGGTAGTTTTGGCGGGGGACGCCGGGGACAAGCCGGTATGCGATTATATAACTGAGGGTTCCGGCGCGAAGATCATTGACCTTTGCGCGAAAACTACTATCGGCCAGCTGGCGGCTTTGTTAATGAAGGCGCGGCTTTTAATTACCAATGACAGCGCGGTGATGCATTTGGCCAGCTACCTGAATGTTCCGGTGGCGGCGATATTCGGGCCCACCGATGAGAAGAAATACGGCCCCTGGTCGCAGAAGTGCATAGCCATAAAAAAAGATATCTTTTGCCGGCCCTGCGAAAAAGCGCAGTGTTCTTTCGGTACGCTGGCCTGCCTCTCCAGCATAAGGCCTGAAGATGCGCTTAGCCAGGTTAGATCCCTGCTTGAAGATAGAGGCGGGTTAACCCGCGGAAAAGAGGGTAAACAGTATCGCAGGATACTTGTTGTCCGCACCGACCGCATAGGTGATGTGCTTTTATCCACCCCGGTGATCAAGGCCTTAAGGAAAAAATTTCCTCAAGCATATATTTCTATGATGGTTTCTCCGTACGCCAGGGATATCGTGGAGGGCAATCCCTATTTGGATGAGGTTATTCTTTATGATAAAGACGGAAAGCACAAAAGTTTTTTTCGTTCGTTTAAATTCGCCTCCCGGCTTAAGAAGAAAAAATTTGACCTGGCAATAATCCTGCATCCGGCCAACCGGCCGCATCTGATAACTTTTCTGGCGGGTATACCAGAGCGCCTGGGCTATAACCGTAAATTAGGTTTTCTGCTTACGCGAAAAATAGAACACACAAAACAAAAAGGCCAAAAGCATGAGGCAGAGTATAACCTGGATCTGCTCGGTGGTTTAGGGGTAACCGGAAATGCCTCTGATTTATTCATGCCCCTAAGGATCGAGTCAGAGCGGTGGGTAGAGGATCTATTTGTTAAGGAAGGCATCAGGGATACGGATAAAATATTGGCGATCAATCCCGGGGCAAGCTGCCCTTCCAAGGTTTGGCCGGCGGAGCGCTTTGCCGAGGCGGCTGAAAAACTGGCCAAGCGTTATAATTTTAAAATTCTGATTTTAGGCGGGCCTAAAGATATGCGTTTAGCGGATAAGGTCGCGCAACACATAAAAAGCAAGGCGATAAATTTATCCGGCAGGACCTCGGTGAGCCAGATGGCAAGCATACTTAAAAGGTGCGCATTATTTATTTCCAATGATTCCGGGCCGGTTCACATCGCTTCGGCATTAAGCACTCCGGTCATCTCGATCTTCGGGCGAGCTCAAGCAGGGCTTGGCCCCAGGCGCTGGGGGCCGCTGGGTAAGCGCGATAAATACTTGCATAAAGAAGCCGGCTGTATCCAGTGTTTGGCGCATAATTGCGTGAGAGAGTTTGCCTGCCTTAAGGCGATCGGGGTCAGCGATGTGCTCGCAGCCGCTGAAGAAATTTTGAAAATCCAATAGATTTTAGCCGTCTGCCTTGTCTTGTTTCTCGCAGGGACGTTTGTGCGCCCCGGCGCGGCGCACTGCACTCGATGCTCGTCCTCGCTCTGCCTGACTTTATTAGCGGGCAACCGTGCCCGCTCGGACTGCGCACGCCCTGCTCGAAATCAAGCCAAGTCATCCGGCTAAGATATATTATAAATTACACTGGCGTTAAAAAATCGACCTGACCGGGAAACTTGACAGGGTCATTTATGACATAAATATATGTTTGATTTACCGCTGGATTGTGCTAAAATTATAGCTTCCCTATGATAAATACCTGCAAGATAAAGACATATTCGGTCAAGTCGCGCCTGAGCAAGGTGAAGGCGGCGGATTTTGCCCGCCTCCCGGCTAAGGCCAAAAGCTTTTCCGGATTTTTGGATTCTTTACCCAACATCCTGAAGGCAAAAGACCTGCGCGCGGTCTCTTCCGATATTATTGCCGGCCGCAGGAAGAAAAAGGCGGTTATCTTTATGTGCGGGGCGCACGTGATCAAGTGCGGCCTTAATCCGGTATTGATCGAGCTGATCAGGAAAAAGGTGATAACTTGCATCTGCCTGAACGGCGCCGGGATCATCCATGATTTTGAGCTGGCCTTCCAGGGGAAAACCTCTGAAGATGTTGCCGAGAACCTCAAAACCGGTAAGTTCGGCATGGGCAGGGAGACCGCGGATTTCCTGAATTGCGCGGTTAAAGAAGGAGTAAAAAAAGGTTTTGGATTGGGTTATAGCGTGGCTAATGCTATGGCCGGAGCAAAGCTCCCGCATAAGGAATTAAGCCTGATCTATAATGCGTATAAACACAAGGTGCCGGTGTGCGTTTTTGTGGGGATCGGCTCGGATATAATCCATCAACACCGGTCATTTGACGCGGCATCTACCGGAGAGGGGTCATT
>SCRK01000127.1 GCA_004298075.1 bacterium
ATCCGGCTTATCCATTTCCAGGGCATAAAGATTCTGAAAGATCGCATCGGCTGTGCCCATATACCAGGTGTCCCCGACGCGCTGCTGCGCCGGAAGCAGCTCAATGAACTGCCCTAACTCCGAAGGCAGGAAATTCCAGCCCAGGCGGATATGCCTTTGCAGGGAGGCGGATTTATACTGCGTAAGTATATAAATCTTGCGCAGGCCCGAATTGATGCAGTTGCTTAAAGTGAAATCTATAATCCGGTAGATACCCCCGAAAGGGACTGCCGGCTTAGTGCGGTCTTTGGTCAGGGGCAGCAGCCTCTCACCCTTACCGCCTGCCATAATAAATGTTAAGACCTTGCGCATCATTGTAAGAACGCTCCGGTTATGCCGCGCCTGATCATCATCACGGCGATCGCCGCCAGTAAAATGTACATTATTTTTGAAAAAGCCCGCGTACCGCTTGGCCCGAAAACCTTTAAGATCGCATCCGCCTTGACCAGGGTGAGCCAGACAAAAAACATATTGAATATTAAAGAAACCAGGGTGGCCAGGGCGCCGAAGCTGTTCATCATCATCAGCGTGGTGGTCAACACCGCAGGGCCTGTAATTAATGGGGTGCCGAGTGGAAAAACGCCCATATCCTTATTATGAGACGCGCTTAAAACGTTCTTCTGCATTCCCGGCAATAAAAGCCGGACCGAGATAACGAACAAAAGGGCTCCTCCGGCGATCTGAAAGTCAGGAATGGTTATCCCTAAGAGCGAGAAAACCCACTTGCCTAAGGCCACGAAGATGATCGCTACCGCCGTGGCAGTAGTAACCGCGTCTAGGATTATCTTATGCTTCTGCTGCCTGGAGGAATTCTCGACTAGAGATAGAAAGATAGGAATATTGCCGATCGCATCCACTGCCACAAAGACAGGGATAAAGCTAAGTATATAAGGCTTAAACACATCCATCATAACTATATTATATATAATGCTCTGCCAAATGGCAACAAAAATTTAATGACAGTATAAAAAACCCTATAGATAGATAACCGGGAGGACAGTTCTATTGAAACTTATTGATATGCTTGAAGATAAACAGAAACGGTCTTATAAGTTGGATTAAAAATACTCCTGATAAACTTCCTTAGCACGGTTTAATACCTTTATTACTAGGTTGCGGGCAGGCTTGACTATCGGCAGGGCTCCCATATTCTTGCTTTCAAGATCTTCGCAGATCATTCCCAGGCAGGTAAGGTAAGTCAGGTACTTCTGCCCGGATAGATCGCTTTTTTCCTTGACTAAAGCGGCGATCTCCGGATGGCTGATGCGGCCGATCTTTACCGGTATGCCGATAACACTCTCCATCATTTCAATGAAACCGTCGGTCAACAATGTCCTTCCGGCCATGATAAAATGGTCTATTTCATGCAGGGCGGTTTTTCTCTCTACGGCCTCTTTTATCTGCGCGCAGATCAGGCGGCTGGAGCTAGAGACCATTTGCGCCACCTCCCTCTGCTTTATAGGCTTATAGAATTCATCCTTCTTGACCAGTATCTCTTTATCCTCGGCGATATTATCGGCATTCCCGATAACCCCGTAAGAGCGCTTGATATCCTCGGCAAGTTCGTAATTTATTTTTAAGCCCTCGCAAAGCTGCCGAGTGAGGCTGTTACCCCCCAGAGACAAAACCTGGATATCCTGCAGGAGACCATCCTTAAATATAAGCAGCTCCGTAATATCGCTGCCTACGTCGCAGAATACGCTTAAGCCCTTCTTCTCATCCTTGCCCAACACGGCTTTGCTCGTAGCCAGGCCTGAAAAAGAAAGTCCCCTGATCTCATATCCTGCCTGGTTAACACTGCGGCTTAAGCTCTGCAAAGAGGAAAGCCTGGCGCAGACCAAAAAGAGGTCCGCCTCCAGCTTGTGGCTGTAAAGCCCGATAGGGTTAATCACATTGATCTTGGAATCGATGGAATAACTGGACGGGATGACGTGGATTATCTCATCTTCTAAATTCGAACCCAGGATACGCGCCTGCTCATTAGCGCTGGATATGTCGGTTGAGGTAATTACCTTGTTACCCCTCTCCGCCAGAGGGATGATCGCGTGGCTGTGCTTGGTGGAGATATCCCTGCCCGAGAAGTTAGTATGGATATATTTTATTTTTATGCCGGACTTAGTTTTAAGGCTCTTGATGATCCTGGTAAGGCATCCGGTCAGCTCCACGGCATCGACGATCACGCCATCCTTTACTCCCGCCGAAGGGAGCACATCAAAGAAAATATCCTCCATCCGGTTCCTTCTGAACTGGGCAAGGCTGGAAGCGATCTTATTCGATCCTATATCTACCGCGCAAATATAATTATTATAAAACATCCTTTAACTTGATCACCGGCTCCTTGAACCGGAGGTCTATATATTTTATGTTGGCCCATTCCTTAGATGCCTGTTTGACCAAACCGCCTAAGATCATCATCCTTGCCCCGATATTATCTCCTCCTGTCCGCACTTCAAAACCCAGCTGCTCCTGTTGGGGGAGAAGCATAAAGAAACCGGCGCTTTCCGGATTAGCCACATCAACCTTCTTTAGAGTAAAACCCCGAAGGTTTTTATTGGCTTTGAACTCGCTTATAATACTTAAAGCCAGGTTGATCTCCGGCCGGTAATATCTCGTCCCGGGAGTAGGCTTAAAAATCTTGGTCTCCAGGCCATAGATCAGAGGTAAACCCGCCTCCTCGGCAGAGCCTGAGGGATAAAATAAGACTCCCTGTTCGTCTATCGCGAAATCCCTGTAGAATTTAACCAGGGCCAGGGGTTTTCGTTTTACAAAATCCACGAATACGCAGTCCGGGAGTATCCTGACGAATCTCACCATGCGGCAATCCGGACAGCCCAGGCGGGCCTTAAATGCCTGGCCCTTTAGATCCAGGCCGAATATATTCCTGCCTTTTAAATAATCAAAGGATACGCTGGAATTCCTGACCACCACCTGCCCGACCGCGAAAAAATCCGATGTAGTCAAGACTTTCCAAATATATCCTATTAACAAAGATATGGCAAGCAAAATTATTGCCGGGATCAAAACTATTTTTACGGGCAGCTTAAACTTTTGTTTTTTCATACGCCAGCTCCAATAACTTCAGGCAAAGCTGATTAAATCCTACTCCTATGGTCTTAGCAGCCTTAGGCAGGAGACTGGTCGCGGTCATCCCGGGGATAGTATTTACCTCCAAAAGATAAGGCAGGTTGTCCTCCCCTAATATTATATCCGCGCGCGAGCAGCCAAAACAACCCAAAGCCTTATGCGCGGCAAGGGCCGCATCCTGCACGATCCCGGCGATAGCCTTCTCAAGCTTGGCCGGGACAATATACTCCGTAAGCCCGGCCTGATATTTTGCCGCGAAATCAAAAAACTTACGCTTCGGAATGATCTCAATTACCGGCAGGGGAATTTCATCCAGGATCCCGACGGTAAGTTCCCTCCCTTTAATATATTCCTCAATGACTATGCGCCTGTCAAACTGAAAAGCAAGCTCTATTCCCCCAACGATCCCCTTCTCGTTTTCCACGATGGATAACCCTATGCTTGAACCGTGGTTTGCCGGCTTGACTACCAGAGGGAAACCCAGTTCATTCTTAAAATCCCTGTTTTTCCGATAAGCTGAAATTTCCAGAAACTGCGACTTAGGCACGCGAAGCCCTTGCTTCCTGAATACATCAAGTGACCCGATCTTATCCATAGCCAGGCAGCTTGCCTCCACACCTGAACCGGTAAAAGGGAGATTTAACTCCTCTAAAAGTTTCTGGACCGCGCCATCCTCGCCAAAACGGCCGTGTAAAGCGATAAATACGCAATCAAGATGATGATCTTTTAATAACCGGGCATTCTCCGGGCCATTATCAGTTATTATATCGATCCCTACGGCATCCAACCCTGATTCCAATAGCGCCGATAATACCGCCTTACCGCTCTTTAGGGAGATCTCCCTCTCCGAAGAAGGCCCTCCCATTAAAACCCCTACCCTGCCGTAATCGTTTACTTCCATATTTTTATCTCCGGCTCCAGCTTTACTTTAAATCTTCTTTCCACTTCTTTGCGTGTCAAGCGCATAAGCGATAAAACATCTTTGCTTTTTGCCTTACATTTATTTAAAATAAAATTTGCGTGCAGCGAAGAAATAACCGCCCCGCCGGCTGCTTTTCCTTTTAATCCACAGGCATCAATCAGCTTGCCTGCAGGCCAAAGGCCCGGGGGATTCTTAAAGACGCACCCGGCATTAGGCAGATTATTCTCCTGGCTTAAACTTCGCTGCTTGAGGAAGCGGTTCATCAACGAAGCGATCTCACCCTGCTTACCTGAGGTTAATTTCAACTTAGCCCCGGTAATTATATATCTGCGCAGATTAGATTCACGGTAGCCAAACTCAAGCCGGCTATTCTTGAGCAGTTCAGGTTTTCCATTATAATCCAAAACACTGACTTCTTCAACCAAATCCCCAATAGACTTACCCCATGCCCCGGCATTGCCCGCTAGCGCTCCACCCAATGTCCCGGGGATCCCGGCTAAAAACTCTAATCCCGATAAGCTTCTCTTCTTTGCCGCTATCAACAGTTGGCTGAGTTTCAGGCCGCTTCCTGCCTGCAGGTGAACCCCCTTAACGGACAGCTCTTGGAAATCTTTTCCGCTCAATCTGATCACTAAAGCATTTAATCCGGAATCACTGGCCAGGATATTGCTGCCCGCTCCCAATATAAAAACCGCGAGGCCCTTATCCTTAGCAAAAACAAGGACATCCTGCAATTCCTTTAAACTTTCCGGCTCAAAGAAAAATCTTGCCGCCCCGCCGATCTTAAATGTCGTGTAAGCGGCCAGCTTAACCCTGGGTTTTATCTTTTTATTTAAGCACTTCGGCCAAAGCATCGCTAACCTTTACAATATCCCCGGCGCCCAGGGTGATCACTAAATCCCCGGCACGGATGATCTTCTTGATATGGCCGGTGATCTTTTCTTTTTCTAAATACACAGCCTCTTTATCCGAATGGGAATCCTTGATCCTCTTCAATAAAGCTTCCGCGTTTACCCCTTCGATCGGAGATTCGCTTGCCGCGTAGATATCCGTGATGATCAGGTAATCCGCCTGATCAAAAGAAAGCGCGAATTCATCCAAAAGCAGCCGCGTGCGGCTGTAGCGGTGAGGCTGGAAGATGACGATCCTCCGCGCGGCCTTAAGGTTAGCCAGGGCTGCCAGGGTAGCCTTTATCTCCGTTGGATGGTGGGCGTAATCATCAATGAGCAGGTATTTGTCGCTCTGGAATCTTATCTCTAACCTGCGGCCTGCCCCTTTATACGCCTCAAGGCATCTGCGGATATGTTTTAATGCGATGCCCAGTTCAAGGCCCAGGCCGATCACTGCCAGGGTATTGGAAATATTATGCCTCCCTCCCAGGGCCAGATGAAAGCGGGAGACAAATTTATCCTTAAAATAACAATCAAAATCCGACGACAGCCCGCCTAAGAGTATATTCTTGGCGTAAATATCGGCCTGAGGCTTCAGGCCAAAAAACAAATGCCGCTTGCTTGAGGCCTTGATCAATTTCACAAGATTAGGGTCATCACCGCAGGCAAAAATACAGCCGCCTTTTTGGGTGCGTTTTATAAAATCCCCGAATGCTGACAGCTGGTTATCAAAATCACGGTAATAATCCAGGTGCTCATGGTCTATATTGGTGATGATCGAATATTTCGGCTTATAATGCAGGAATGACCCGTCTGATTCATCCGCTTCGGCGACGAAGAATTCACCGCTGCCCAAACAGGCATTGGTATCGATATTCTTCAGGATCCCGCCGATGGCCACCGTCGGGCAAAGCCCTGCCTCGATCAACATGTAAGAGATAAGCGAGGTAGTAGTGGTCTTGCCATGGCTGCCGGCTACGGTTATGGCAGTCTTCTCCCGCATCAGCTCCGCCAGGGCCTGGGCCCTTTTGATCAATGGTATCCCCAGGGAGGCTGCCTTACGCATCTCCGGGTTATCCTCGCTTATTGCCGAAGAATAAACCACTGCTTCCTGGCCGTTTATATTTTTGGCGTCATGGCCGATAAATATCCTGGCCCCTAATCTGGAAAGCTCATCAGTGATCCGGTTTGCTTTCAGGTCGGAGCCGCTGACCTTAAAACCTCCTTTGATCAAAAGGCCGGCGATCCCGCTCATCCCTATCCCGCCTATACCTATGAAATGATAATACTTTTTCATTGTAATATACTGGCTTTCCACGAGCTCTCCAGTTCTTCCCTGCCTCCCAAAGAATACGCCAGCGCCAAAGCCCTCGTCAGATCCCGATAGTCCCGCAGATCCTGGCAGAAGAGCACGAATTTATCCTTACCGAATTCGCTGATCAAATAATCAAGCAGGCTGTATGACTCCAGATAAAACAATTCCACTTTTTCCTTATCCCCGGATCTGGACAGATCATATCTATCCAGATCATTTAAACCCATGAAAGAACCGTTTTGAATCCGGCCGGCTAAATATTTTTTAATGCCGGGGGTTCTTTTTTTCTCCTGATAACTTGCCACCCCCTCCTCAAGCCAGAGAGGAAGGGCCGGATTATTGAAACCCACCATCTCCCTGAAAATAATATGCCCCATTTCATGCGGGAGGATATTATCCAGGAAATCCGGGGCGGTAAGGAAAGTCCGGATAACCTTAGTCCCGGGCAAACTCTCTCCTCCCGACCAATCGGGAGTGCCTGTTGCCTTCGTATATTCTTCCTGGGTGTCAAAAAGATAGATCTTCGCGCGGTCCTCCCAGGTCCAGAAATTAAACCGGGTAAAACCAAGCTCCTCGGTTATGTCATTATAATACTCTTCGGCCCTCTGCGTCAACCGGTTAAGCGTATCCTCCGCGGCCGTGTGGTAATAAACCTGAAAATGCGTGCTTTTGAATACATTCCAATCCCCCGATCCGGCAAAGAGAGGAAACGGAATAAAAAATAAGAAAATAAATAATTTTATCCCGCGCATTGATTTAAATTTAATACCTCTTGAGCCAATAACCCCGCGGCATCCGGCACCTGGAGCTTTTCATAAGCCCGGCGCATCGCTGCTAATTTCTCGGGGCCGGCCATCAGCTCTTCAAGGCTGGATTTTAATTTTTCAGCGGTCAGTTCCGCGTCAAGAATGACTTCAGCCGCGCCGATATCCTCCAGTACGCGGGCATTGCCCAGTTGATGGCTATAGGCAAATGGATACGGGACCAACAACGCCGGCAGGCTGAACTTTTGCAGCTCGGCAATCGTTGTCGCTCCTGCCCGGCAGATCGCCAGGTCCGCGACACTATAAGCATATTGCATGGCGGAAAGGAAATCAAAGAGTTTATGGGTTATGCCTGCCGACACATAAATATTTTCCAGCCCGGAAATATCCACAAACCCCGAAATATGGATCACCTGCAGCTCCTTGCGCCGGTTCAAAGAGGCTATCGCCGCGGAACAAACGCTGTTTATCTTCTGCGAACCCTGGCTTCCTCCGGCGATCAATATGTTGAATTTACCTTCTTTAAACTTGAAGAAATCCAGCGCCTCCGGCCTTGGGACCCTGGCCATCTCCCTGCGCAGGGGATTTCCGGTAACTACTGTCTTTGATTCGGGAATAGGCAAATATTTTTTTGTCTGTCCAAAGGATAAAGCAACCCTGTCCACAAAACGGGCCAATAGCCGGTTAGCCCTTCCCGGGAGAATATTCTGTTCATGGATCATGGTTTTTATCCTGAAGAGCCACGCCCAGAATAA
>SCRK01000128.1 GCA_004298075.1 bacterium
TTTATCGGTTTTGCCTACGGAGGCATAGACTATTTTTTTTGCCGGGCATCCTACTTTCAAAGCCCGGAATAACTCTCCTCCTGAAACAATATCAAGTCCCGCCCCTTGTTTTACCAGGGCTTTTAGAATTGCCAAATTAGAGTTTGCTTTTACCGAATAGCAGATAAGCGGCTCAATCGCGCTAAAAGCATCCCGGAGTTTAATAAAGTGGTCGGTTAATGTGGCGTGGCTATAGACATATAGCGGGGTGCCAAAACGCTGGGCCAATGACTCAACCCTTACATTTCCACAGTAGAGCTGATTATTTTTATATTTGAATTCGTGCATTTAACCTCTTCCTAAGCGTCTGCCTTGCCTTGTTTCTCGCAGGGACGTTTGTGCGCCCCGGCGTGGCGCACTGCACTCGATGCTCGTCCTCGCTCTGCCTGACTTCGCATTTAGCCGGGCAACCGTGCCCGCTCGGACTGCGCACGCCCTGCTCGGAACCAAGCCATCCGCGACTATCTTTTAATTGACTCCTTTGATTCAACCGAAACTCTTGGATCAAATAACTTGATTATTTCTGCTTTTACAAATTTATCTGAAAATTTTTCTTTCAAAATGTCTTCAGGAATTTCTTTTATTGCGATATGATTATCAATAGAATATTTTACAAGTTCTCCAACAATAGTATGCGCATTCTTAAAGGCTTCACCATTTTTAACTAAATAATATACTATGTCTGTAGCATATAGTGATTCATCTTTTAAATGCTCATCAATCTTCTCTTTATTGAATTCTAAAGTCTTTATCAGCCCAGCCAATACCTTTAACTCTTTTGAGATTATTTCGAAAGAACCAAATAGCGGTTCTTTATCTAACTGCATGTCTTTATTATAAGTTAAGGGCAATCCTTTCATCATCGTTAAAACACTTACCAAATTTCCGCATAATCTGCCTGCATAACCTCTGACTAGCTCTAAGACATCAGGATTCTTCTTCTGTGGCATAAGTGAACTGCCGGTACAAAAAGCTTCATCAATTTCAATGAAATCAAATTCCTTTGTTGACCATATAATTAAATCTTCAGCTAGTCTTGATAGGTGCATGGCAACTATAGACAAAGCGCTGATTATTTCAATAACAAAATCCCTGTCGCTTACCGAATCTAATGAATTACTAGTGGGTTCTATAATAAATACTTCCTTAAAATCTTTAAATCTTGGCTCTTTTAATATTTCCTCCAAGTTAATATTATATTCAGAAGAGTTAATTGGCGTCCCTGCAAGGGCTCCTGAACCCATCGTTATCTTCATATTCTTGGAGATGTAAACCAACCTCTCATAATCTCTCAACAACATTTTAGAATACGCACCCAAGTAATCTTTTAAGTAAACAGGCTGAGCATGTTGCATATGAGTAAAACCGGGAATAATAATATCGTTTCTCGCAACTAAATCAACTATGGCTGCTGATAAATTAGTAATATCTACGTTAATTTTAGTTATGGAGGACTTGCAATACAATTTTGTCGCAAATACAACTTGATCATTCCTAGATCTAGCCATGTGCAACTTTAGCGCTGTCTCTCCAAGCTTATCTTGTAAGGCATTCTGAATATTAGTATGGATATCCTCGCATTTATCATCCGTAATGAAAGTATTGTTTGCAATGCTTTCAGATATAACTCTTAGCTCATTATCTAAACTAAGGGCTTCTTGAGCGGTAAGATACTTAGCCCTCTCTAAAATCTTCACATGGATCATTGATCCAATTATGTCCCATCTAGCAAGTATTTTATCGTAATGGATAGATTTGTTAAACTCTTCAACCAATGGATCAGTTATTTTCTCAAATCTTCCGCCCCATAATTTTTTTGCCATTTTTTCTTCCTCCACGAGGAGGACACCCGCGCAATATTCCCGCAAGGGAACACTGGCGCAATTCCGATAAGCGCCAGGTGCCTATGCGCAAGATGCCTTTCCTATCGTTTATACGGCATTCCCCAGAGCTTGATGAAACCTTCGGCAAGCTTCTGGTCGAATTTGTCCTCTTTACCGTAAGTGCTTAACTCCTTCTTATAAAGCGAATTTCTGGATTTCCTGCTCACCGCAACACAGGCTCCTTTTGATAATCTTAGTTTTATAGTACCGCTGACCTGCTTCTGGGTCTTTTCTACAAAACCGTCCAAAGCATCCTTTAAAGCACAAAACCATAGGCCATAATAAACCAGCTCGGCATATTTGAGGCTCATCATTTCTTTGAAATGCGCCAGCTCCCTGTCCAAGACCAGCGCCTCTAATTCCTTGTGGCTGGTATGCAGTATGGTCGCCGCAGGAGCTTCATAAATCTCCCTGGATTTAATGCCCACCAGCCTGTTCTCAACCATATCGTACCTGCCAACGCCGAATTGGCCGCCGACCTCATTCAGGTAGTTGATAAGGTTCTTTAATGTAAACACCTTCCCGTCTATTTTCTTAGGCACCCCTTTTTCAAAGGTTATCTCTATATACCGAGGGTAGCTTGAGGTGTGCGTGGGGCTCTTGGTGATCATATAAGCATCTTCCGGAGGCTCCTGCTCCAGATTCTCCAAAACACCGGCCTCAATGCTGATCCCCCAGATATTCCGGTCAATACTGTAGGGTTTTTTCTTGGTCACATCTATGGGGATATTATATTTTAAAGCATAC
>SCRK01000129.1 GCA_004298075.1 bacterium
ATAAAGCCGGCTTACCCGCCGGGGTGGTCAATGTTATCAATGCCAGCGGCGCTAAGATCGGAGAAGAGCTCTGCAGCGATAAGCGGGTGGATATGATCTCTTTTACCGGCAGCAATGAAATAGGAAAACAGATATTGCAGTATTCTTCCAAGAACGTAAAGAAGCTGATCATGGAGCTGGGAGGCAAATCCGCGGCACTTGTATTCGGGGATGCTGACCTGGATGTCGTGGTAAACAGCTGCCTGGCTTCTATATTCCTGAACCAGGGCCAGATGTGCACTGCTATGTCGCGATTCCTGGTGCAGGAAAGTATTTACGATAAATTTGTCTCCGCTTTTGTGGAAAAGGCCAAGCGCATAAAATTAGGCCTGGCCGAAGATTTCCAGACCCAGATGGGCCCTTTGATCAGCGACAGCCAGCGCAAGAAAGTGATCGCCTATATTGAAAAGGCAAAAGCCGAAGGTGCTATAGTCCTCTGCGGCGGCAAGATCCCGGATGCCCCGGAGCTTAAGAACGGTTATTACTTTGAGCCGACAGCCTTAGTTGACGTCAGCAGCCATTCCCATGTTTTTAAAGAGGAGGTTTTTGGCCCGGTAGCCCTGATCCATAAGTTTTCCGGTTCGGATGAGGCGATCAATCTGGCCAATAGCGTAGATTTTGCTCTGGCCGGCTGTATCTGGACAAGCGACCTTGCTTTGGCCGATGAGTTGGCTAAGAAAATAAACGCCGGTACTGTCTGGATAAATACTTACGGCATGTTTTATAACCAGCTTCCTTACGGCGGGTTTAAGCAAAGCGGATTCGGCAAGGAACTGGGTAAGGAAGGGTTCCTGGAATATACCCGGATTAAAAACGTGATTACCGACCAGTCCAGCGAAGGAAAGCCTCTGGTAAACTACTGGTATGGATTCTAATGAACGTAATTGAGGTTTTAGAAAAACTGGAAAAAGGATCACCGCAAAACCCGGCGATCATCTTCCGTGGGGATAGTTTGACTTTTAGCCAGCTTAAAGATAAGGTTTTTTCTTTTGCCCAGGGCCTGCTTAAGCTTGGGATCAGCCGCGGTGATAAAGTCGCCATTTACCTGCCTAACTGGCCGGAGTATATTTTCAGCTATTTAGCCATCTGGTCCATCGGAGCCTGCGCCGTTCCCTTAGACTTCATGCTCACCGAAGATGAAATAATCTCCTGCGCCAGTCATTCGGAAGTAAAAGCCCTGATCACCAAACACAAGGCAAATATTTCTTTTGATAAGCTTAAGAAGAATATCCCTTCGCTAAAGCAGATCATTTCCTGCCAGTCCAAAGAAGAAGGGGCGCTAAGTTTTGAAGAGCTCCTCGTAGAGGCAAAGGCCCAGCCGCCGCGGGTAAAGATCGAGGATAAAGACTACGCCATAATTTTTTATACCTCCGGCACAACCGGCAAGCCCAAAGGTGTTTTGATCAATTATGCTCAACTGGATGCCCCGCCGAAATCCATGGCTTTTTTTGTGAACGCGGATATAAAAACCGGAGACACCGCGCTTTGCGCTTTGCCATTCTCGCATTTAGGCGGGCTGATCTATATCCAGAATACTATTAACTTTGGGCTGACCCTTGTATTAATGGAGCGTTTTATCCCCGCGGAATTTTTAAGGAATGTGCAGGATCATAAAGTTAATTTTTTCTGGATCGTCCCGTCCATGTATTACGCGCTTTTACAGCTGAAAGAGTTTGAGACATTTGACCTCTCCAGCCTGCGCTGGATCGTTACCTTCGGCGCCTCCAATTCGCCGGATGCTTTGCGCAGATTCCAGCAGTTTTGCCCCAAGGCCTATCTTTTGAATGGCTGGGGCCTGACTGAAACCAATGCTCCCACCGTAGTCCTGCCTATGGGCTCAAAAAATATTGAGAGCGTGGGCCGTCCCGCGCCATGGATAGAGGTAAAAATATTCTCGGATGATGGCAAGGAGTTAAAGCCCGGAGAAGTAGGAGAGGTTGCGGTAAAAAGCTGGGTAGTTACCGACGGGTATTTTAAGGATGAAAAATTGACCCGGGAAGCTATCCGCGACGGCTGGTTCCATACCGGCGACCTGGGCAGGTTTGACCTCGAAGGCTTTCTTTACATCGTCGGCAGGAAGAAGGAGATGATCAAGGTCGGCGGAGAGATCGTCTTTGAGCCGGAGGTGGAGGCGGCTTTGCAGAAACATCCGGATATTGCCGAGGCAGCGGTGATCGGCGTGGCTGACAAATTAAGAGGCGAGGTGCCTAAGGCTTTTCTGGCAGTTAAGGAAGGAAAAGATGTTTCCGAAGAGGACCTGCGTTACTTCCTGCGCCGGCATCTGGCGCATTTTAAGATCCCGCACTATTTTGAGTTTTGCGCGGCACTTCCCAAGAACCGCACCGGAAAGATCGACAAGGAAAGACTTAGGGACAGTTCTGTTTTGAGTTGAGAACCGTCCCCCGCTTATTATGCAAGACATTAAGGAATTAAGCTTAAAGGAATTAGAGGATAAATTACTTTCCCGGGGTTTCCCCAAGTACCACGCCAGGCAGATATTCAACTGGATCTACCAAAAAAAGGCTTTTGAATTCAGCAGTATGAGCGACCTGCCGGTAGCTTTAAGAAAAAGCCTGGCCGGTGATTTTTATATTCTGGGGCTGCAGCTGGTGGATCTGCTGAAGTCCAGTGATGGGACAGCCAAATTTCTTTTTCAATTGAAAGACGGCAATCTCATCGAGGCGGTGAGTATTCCTGCCGCAGAGCGGGTCACCGGATGCATCTCTTCGCAGGTAGGCTGCAAATTCGCCTGCCGGTTCTGCGCCAGCGGCCTGAAAGGCTTTAA
>SCRK01000130.1 GCA_004298075.1 bacterium
TCTATTAAAATATATTCCGGGGACGAAGGTTTAGAGGAGCTGGTAAAAGATAAGCGCATCGACCAGGTGATGTTCGCTTTAAGCGGAGCAGCAGCCTTACGTCCGCTGGTCAGCGCGATAAAAAGCGGCCATGATATTGCCCTGGCCAATAAAGAGGCCATGGTCATGGCCGGCCCGATCATTATGCGGCTGGCTGCCAGGCATAAAGTGAATATCCTGCCGGTTGACAGCGAGCAGTCGGCGATCTGGCAGGCTTTGTCAGGCCAGGCCTGCGCAGATACCCGGCCTTATCGGATAGGCCGGTACGCGCCTCTGCGCAGTATCAGGACTATTTATCTGACTGCTTCGGGAGGGCCGTTCAGGAATATGCCCAAGAACAGGCTAAGCTCGGTTGGCATAAAGGATGTGCTGGCGCATCCGCGCTGGAGGATGGGCAGGAAGATAACCGTGGATTCAGCCACCCTGATGAATAAAGGATTAGAGCTTTTGGAGGCGATGTTCCTTTTTAATATTGAGGCACGAAAGATCAAGGTTCTTATTCACCCTGAAGCCATAATCCATTCTATGGTGGAGTTTGCGGATGGGGTGGTGATGGCGCAGCTTTCACAGCCCGATATGCGCATACCCATACAATACGCGTTAAGTTATCCCGGGAGATTAGCCGGGGATCTGCCGAAAATAAATTTTTATAGTTTGAAGAACCTGCATTTCGAAAAGCCAAATTTTGATAAATTCCCCGCTTTGGGCCTGGCTTATCAGGCGGCAGGAGAGCTGGGGAGTATGCCGGCCGTGTTGAATGCCGCCAATGAGGAAAGCGTGGAAAGTTTTTTAAATAAAAAGATCAGATTCTTAGATATACCCAGGGTAACCGCCAGGGTGATGTCCAGGCACCGCCGGATTAACTCTCCGGACCTGCGCCAGGTGATGCAGGCAGACGCCTGGGCCAGGGAAGAGGCTAAAAGCTTAATTTCATCTTTAAAGAAATGATACCTATTATCATATTCATTTTGATCCTAAGTTTGCTCATCGTCGTGCATGAATTCGGGCATTTTATCGTTGCCAGGAAAAATGGCGTGCGCGTGGAGCAATTTTCACTGGGGTTCGGCAAGCGCCTTTGGCGCAAGAAAAAAGGGGATACCGAATATTCCTTAAACCTTATTCCCCTGGGCGGGTATGTTAAAATGGCCGGAGATAACCTTGAAGAGTGCACGGGCAAAAGCGACGAGTATTTTTCAAAATCCCCGGGTAAGAGGTTCCAGATCATAGTCTTTGGCCCGCTGCTTAATTATTTTCTCGGATTTATTTTTTTCTGGTCAATTTTTATTATCGGATACCCTACTTTAACTACCAAGGTAGGCGGGTTGATCGATGGTTTTGGGGCGCAGGCATCCGGATTAAGGGTAGGAGACCAGATCCGCGCGGTGGATAACCGCAAGGTTGATAATTGGAGTGAACTGCAAAAAGAGATCCAGAGAAACAACTCCGCCGGTTCGGTCAATCTGGCGGTCTTGCGCGAGGGGAAGGAACTGAAGGTATCGGTCCCCTTAAAAGAGAAAAGCGCTCTTGACGCGCTGGGGCAGAAGCATTCTTTAAGTCTGATCGGGATCACCCCTTTTGATGAGACGATAGAAATAAGGCATGGGCCCGTAAAGTCGATGTTCCTGGCAGCGCAGAAAACGCTGGACTTGACATTAACCACTTATAAAGCCCTCTGGTTCCTGGTCACCGGGAAGATCTCCATGCGTGAATCAATGGCCGGGCCGCTGGAAATATTCTTTATGACCTCTAAAGCGGCAACCCTGGGGTTAGCCGCGGTATTGCATCTTATCGCGGCTTTAAGCATAAGCCTGGCGATATTTAACCTGCTTCCGGTCCCGATCCTGGATGGCGGGCATATCCTATTGCTGGGTATCGAGAAGATCAGGCGTAAACCTCTTGAAATAAGAATAGAGCGCATTCTTACCAATATTGGTTTTAGCCTGCTGCTTACCATGGTTGTCCTGGTCACTTATAACGATATTTTAAGGCGCTACGGAGAAAATATAAGCAAATTTTTTGTCAAATAAATGGATATCATAAGGCGTAAAGCCAGGGTTATAAAAGTCGGCAAGGTTTTTATCGGCGGCAATCATCCGATAGCTGTCCAGTCAATGACCAAATGCAGGACCGCGGATACCGAGAGCTGCATCAGGCAGATCAACGGCCTCCAAGAGGCAGGCTGTGATATTGTGCGCCTGGCGATCAAAGACCTGGAGGATGCCCGGGCCTTAAAGAGGATAAAGGCAAAGGTAAAACTGCCGCTTGTGGCGGATATCCATTTTTCATACCGCCTGGCGATCGCCGCTATTGAGAACGGGGCGGATAAGATCAGGTTAAACCCGGGGA
Organism: bacterium; assembly: GCA_004298075.1. Classification (GTDB taxonomy): domain Bacteria; phylum Omnitrophota; class Gorgyraeia; order Gygaellales; family Profunditerraquicolaceae; genus UBA6249. Next base: position 2,386 of record SCRK01000130.1, read on the forward strand.
ATATCCATAAAAAACAGGAGATAGAGAAGGTCATCTCGGCATTGAAAACAGCCGGGATCCCTTTGCGCGTCGGGCTTAATTCCGGTTCAGTAAAGGAAACGGCCCACAGGAGTTCGTCGATGACCGACAGGTTAGTGTCCTCCTGCATGGATTACATAAAGATGATCGAGAAGCTTAAATTCAATAATATCGTGATCTCCCTTAAGGCAAATAATGTCCTGGATACGGTTGAGTCATACCGCAAGGCCGCGAAGGTTTGCGTTTATCCTTTGCATCTGGGGGTTACGGCAACAGGCTCTCCTTATAACGGCATTATCAAATCCAGCGTAGCTTTAGGGGCTTTACTAATGGAGGGTATAGGTGATACAATAAGGGTATCCCTGACCGACACACCGGTAGAAGAGGTGAGGGCAGCCAAATGCATATTGGGGTCCTTAGGGTTGCGCGGCACAGGAGCCCAGATCATCAGCTGTCCTACTTGCGGCCGCTGCGAGGTGGACCTGGTCGGCATAGTCAAGGAACTTGAAGAGCGATTGGCTGGCGAATACCTGCCGCCGGCGGGTAAGCCGCTTAAAATAGCTGTAATGGGCTGCGTAGTCAACGGCCCGGGAGAGGCCAAAGAAGCGGATATCGGGGTGGCCTTTGGGAAAAAAGAAGGGCTTTTGTTCAAGAAGGGCAAGGCCGTAAGTAAGATTTCTTTTGAGCAGTGCGCCAAGGTTCTTTTAGAGGAGATGAAGAAATGCTGATGACTAACCTGTTAAAAGAAGAGATACGCCAGAAATTGCTCGCCCAGCACAGCGAGATATTATACCGGGAATCGATCGATAAGCTGGAGCTGGAGTCTATCATAAGGAGCATAATCGAGGATATCATCCACCACAGGCATATGGAGGTGAATGAGCAGGATAAGGCCAGGGCCGTCACCCAGATGGTTGATGAGCTGGCCGGGTATGGCCCGATAGAGAAGATCATGAATGATCCCGAGATAACCGAGGTGATGATCAATGGGCCGCATAAGATCTATGTGGAAAAAAAAGGCAAAAAGGTGCTTTCGGATATCAAGTTTGATGATGACCAGCAGCTGCGCTGCCTGATCTATAAATTACTCGCCCCTACCAGGCGCAGGGTAGATGAATCTTTTCCTTACGTGGATGTATCGCTTAAGGACGGCTCGCGCGTAAATATAATCATTCCGCCGCTGGCCCTTGACGGCACCTCGGTAACGATCAGGAAATTCCTGGGGACGATCAAGAAGGCCGATGACCTGATCAAGCTGGAGACCCTTGATCAGCGCATGGCGGATTTCCTGATTGCCTGCATAAAAGCAAAGATAAATATACTTTTCAGCGGCGCCACCGGCGCCGGTAAAACTACCACCCTGGCTGTGCTTTCCGGCTATATCGATAATAGCGAACGCATTGTTACTATCGAGGATACCGCGGAACTGCGCTTGAACCAGGACCATATTGTCCGGCTTGAGACGCGTCCGGCGAGCATAGAAGGCAAAGGGGAGGTAACCATCAGGGACCTTTTCAAGAACTCCCTGCGCATGCGGCCCAGCAGGATCATCCTGGGAGAGATCAGGAGCTCCGAGGCCCTGGATATGCTGCAGGCAATGTGCTCAGGCCATACCGGGTCCTTAGCGGTTTTGCACGCCAATTCACCAACGGAGGTGATCTACCGGCTTGAGACGATGATCCTGACATCAGGACTGCCGATCTCGCTGGATATTATCCACCGACAGATCGCCGTGGCAGTGCATTTGATCGTCCAGCAGGGTCAGCTCTCGGACGGCACGCGCAAGATCACCAATATAACACAGGTAAACGGGCTAAAGGACGGGACAGTGGTGCTGGAAGATATCTTTCGTTATGAGTTCAGTGATTTCAGCGATGGCAGGGTACAGGGTAAATTCAAGGCCACCGGGGTAGTCCCGGTATTTTTCGGGTTATTTGCCAAAAAAGGCGTGCCTTTATCAAAAGAGACCTTTAATAAGGACTAAAATATGTATTGGAGCAAGGCTTTTATACCCACGTTAAAGGAGATGCCGCAAGAAGCGGAATCATTGAGCCATAAGTTCTTGCTGCGTTCGGGGGCAATGCGCATGCTTATGGCCGGGGCGTATATTTATCTTCCTTTAGGTCTGAAGGTATTGGAGAATATCCAGGGAATTATCCGCCAGGAGATGAATTCATGCGGGGCCAGTGAACTGCTTTTACCGGCGCTGCATCCGCTTGAGCTTTGGCAGAAGACCGGCAGGGACAAGGACCTGGGAGAGGTGATGTTCAAGTTCACCGACCGCCGGGGCAGGAAATTAGCTTTAGGGCCAACCCATGAAGAGGTGATCACGGAACTGGTAAAAGGGCAGGTCTCCAGTTACCGGCAGCTGCCTTTGGTTTTATATCAGATACAGACCAAATTCCGCGACGAGATCCGTCCGCGCTTCGGGTTGATCCGCGCCTGTGAATTCATCATGAAGGACGCCTACAGTTTTGACCAGGATGAGGTAGGGCTGGACAAAAACTATGAACTGATGTATGAGGCCTACAAGCGGATATTCAAAAGATGCGGCTTGGATATACTGATCACGGAAGCGGATTCCGGAGTTATGGGTGGAAAGGTTTCCCATGAATTCATGGTCCAGGCGCCTCTCGGTGAAGATATAGTCCTGGTCTGCGCCAAATGCCGCAAGGCCAAAGCGCATAAAGAGGGGGACAATCTTTGCCCGGCATGCAAGAGCCCCATGGAGAAGGTCAATGCCATTGAGGTCGGGCACATTTTTAAATTAGGAACAAAATACAGCCAATCAATGCAGGCTAATTTTTCCGATGACAAGGGAGAGCTTAAGCCGGTGATCATGGGTTGTTACGGGATCGGCGTATCGCGCTTGGTCTCTGCGATCATTGAGCAGAATAATGACCCTGACGGGATCATCTGGCCCAAAGAGGTTACTCCCTATCAAATTATAGTTTTACCGCTGGATGTAACTAACCAGGAAGTTATGCGCCAGGCGGAGGATTTTTATAAACAGCTTAATGCGCTGGGTTTCTCTGTCCTTTTTGATGACAGGGATGTCCGTCCCGGCGTAAAATTCAAGGATGCCGACCTGTTAGGCATACCGTTGGAGGTAGTCATCGGTAAGGAATCATTGAAGAATAATTCATTAGAGCTAAAGGACCGGCGGACTAAGGAAAAATTGGTTAAACCCGCCGCTGAGATATTGGCTAAGATCAGGGAGTTCTACCATGGTTGATCAGGATATGCTCGCGGAGGTCAACAGGATCATCGCTGAGAACCTGGCGGAAAATAACTTTGAGCTGGTTGAATTTACGCATAGGCATGAAGGCAGGGACCTGGTTTTGCGGCTGCTGGTAGATAAGCCGCAAGGAGGCATAACCATGGATGAATGCGCGCGCCTTAACCGCTCGCTGGGTGAGCTGCTGGATGAAAAGGATATGATCCCTGTCCGCTATGTTTTGGAGGTTTCCTCTCCCGGCCTTGACCGGCCGCTTATTTCCGGGAGGGATTTTAGCCGCTGCCTGAATAAGCAGGCGGTATTCTTTCTTAATGAGCAGATAGAAGGTAAATTGCAGGTCCAGGGACGGATCATCTCGGCAGGGGATGCGAGCGTATCAATCGATCATTCGGGGAAGGCCTTAGAGATCCCCTTAGTAAAAATAAACAAGGCAAAACTGGTTTTTTAAAAACAACTGGAGAGATCAAAATGAGTCAGGAACTATTGGCAATTATCGAACAGATCGAACGTGAAAAAGGAATTAAAAAAGAGATCATGCTTGAAGCGGTGGAAAGCGCTTTGCTCTCCGCTGCCAAGAGGGTGATCGACTTAAAACCGGATGAGCAGTTCAAGGTGGAAATAGATCGCGCGACCGGCGAGATCCGGGCTTTTCGCAATAATGAGCCGGTGACCAACATTGATTTCGGCCGCATCGCCGCTTCTACCGCGCGTCAGGTGATCATCCAGAAGATGCGCGAGGCGGAAAAGGATGTGGTTTTCAATGAATTCCAGAACCGCGTGGGCGAGATCGTCAGCGGCACGGTCTACCGTTTTGAAAAGGGAAATATTATCGTTGACCTCCTGGGAAAAGCCGAAGGCATCCTGATCAAGCGCGAGCAATCTCCCGCTGAAGAATTCAAGCAGGGCCAGCGTATCCGGGCGTATGTCGTGGAGGTGAAGAAGGATGTCAAGGGACCGCAGATCATCTTATCGCGCGCGCATCCTAATTTAGTCAAAGAGCTCTTTGAGCTGGAGGTCCCGGAGATCTACGAGGGGATCGTGGAGATAAAGGCTATATCCCGCCAGGCAGGAGAGCGCACCAAGATAGCGGTCTCTTCAAAGAATGACAAAGTTGATTCTGTGGGCGCCTGCGTGGGCATGCGCGGAAACCGGGTAAGAAATATCGTCAATGAACTGCAGGGGGAGAAGATCGATATCGTCCGCTATAATGATGATGTGCGCGAATATATCAAAGCTGCGCTTTCTCCGGCCAAGGTCTCTGAGATCAAATTGGACAAGGAGAAAATGAAGGCATCGGTCGTGGTTGATGATGACCAGCTTTCATTGTCTATCGGCAAGCACGGGCAGAATGTGCGCCTGGCTTCGCGGCTGGTGGGCTGGGAGCTGGATATCCGCACCAAGAGCATGATCGCCTCCGAGGCGCTTGGAGGGGTGGGTGAGAAAAAGGCCGCTGCCGAAGCCCAGGTAGAGGAGGAGAAAGCCGCGGAGAAGCCGAAGAAGGCAAAAAAAGAGGCTGCCAAAAAAGCGGTTAAAAAAGCAGGCAAGAAAAAAGAAGCAGCTTCTTTGGAAGGGCTCTCGGGCGTGGGGGAGAAGGTCATTGCCAGCCTGGAAAAGGCGGGTATTAAAAGTATAGAAGATATACTTAAAGCCAAAGCAGAAGGACTGATGGAGATCAAGGGTATCGGAGAGAAGAAGGCGCAAAAGATCATCGCCGAAGCCAAGAAACTATCTTAATATAAAAGGAAGGGATCATGCCCAAAACAAAAAAAGAAAAAACAGCGGTTAAAAAAACAGCTAAGCCTAAGGTCAAA
>SCRK01000131.1 GCA_004298075.1 bacterium
AAAAGACCGCGCAAGCCATTGCCAGAGATTTAGGGATAACCGATGTTTACGCCGGGTGCGATCCAAAGGCCAAGCAGGAGATCGTAAAGAAATTAAAGAGCGCCGGGGAGAAAGTGATGGTGGCAGGCGATGGCATAAATGATGCCCCTGCTTTGGCCGAGGCCCAGGTCGGCATTGCCATGGGCACCGGGACCGATGTGGCCATTGAAAGCGCCGGGATCACCCTGGTTAAAGGGGACTTAAACGGTATCGTTAAGGCCCTGCGCCTTAGCCGGGCTGTTATGCGCAACATAAGGCAGAATCTTTTCTTCGCGTTTATCTATAACGCGCTAGGCGTCCCTATTGCCGCGGGCCTGCTTTATCCTTTTTTTGGATTACTTTTAAACCCCATGATCGCCGGAACAGCGATGAGCTTTAGCTCGGTCTCGGTCATCAGCAATTCATTAAGGCTGCGCAATTTAAAACTTTAAAAATAAGCTGGTTTTTTAAAATGAAAGAATTAGTTATCTGGTGGAATCACCTCCCTGAACACTTCAGCCCCGTATTTTTTAAGATCGGCTTTCTACAGGTGCATTATTATGGCCTGATGTACCTGCTTGGTTTTCTTACGGTATATTGGCTTGTCCTCTACAGGCTAAAAACCGAGAATTTCGGGTTCAGAAAAAAGGATATAGAAAATTATTTCTTCTGGCTGGTTTTTGCGGTATTGGCCGGCGGCAGGCTGGGGTATGTCCTGTTTTATGATCTACCATATTATTTAAAGCATCCCCTTGAGATAATCCTCCCTTTTGATATTAATAATGGATTTCAATTTATCGGCCTCTATGGCATGAGTTATCATGGCGCCCTCATAGCGATAATCATCGCGACAGTGGTTTTTTGCCGCAGGCATAAGATTGATTTCTGGCTTTTTTCCGATCTGTTAACCCCGGCAGTGCCTTTAGGGTATACCTTCGGCAGGATAGGGAATTTTATTAACGGGGAGCTTTACGGACGGGTCACTTCGGTGCCGTGGGGGATGTATTTCCCTTTGGACCCAACCGGACAATTGCGGCATCCTTCCCAACTTTACGAAGCCTTCTTTGAAGGGATATTTCTTTTTATCATCCTTTGGAGCTTACGCAAGAAAATACGGGTTTCCGGATGCTTTTTTTCTTTATACCTTATCGGTTATGGGTTAATAAGATTCTTGCTTGAGTTTTTCCGCCAGCCGGACCCGCAATTAGGATTCATTTTCGGCCCCTTGACCATGGGGCAACTGCTTTGTTTTACCATGATCTTATCTGGTATTTTTATCATTATGGTCAGAACCAAGGTTTATTGCCACAGGAAAGGGGCAATCAAATGAAAAGAGTTCTCATTTTTATCCTGCCCATATTGATCATAGTAACTCTTGGGTTTACTGTTTCGGGCATTATCCAGGCACGCTTTACGGAAGAGAAACTAATGGATGACCTGAAGAGAAAAGCCAGGGCAGTGGGTGAGAGCCTGGAGGTAGCCGCCAAATACATCATTGTCAATAATGACCTGAAGCAGGCTAAACGCCTGGTCGATAGTTTCCAGCAGAGGGAAAGGCTGCAAGGTTGTGTTATTTACAACAGCGAGGGCCGGATCCTGGCAGTCACCGAACAGTTTTCCCATTTAAAGCAGCAGGATAGGCCTTACCTTAAAGATATACTGACTTCGAAGGCCCCGCGGGGGGCCCTTGAGCAACTTAGGGAGTATTCGGTATACAGTTATATACTGCCTGTTTTAGACGACGATGGCAACGTATTAGGGATGGTAGAGGTGATTTATGATACCTCCTATATGTTTACCACCCTGGCTGAGTTATGGAGAAAAATAAGCGGCACTTTGATAATCCTGATATTATTGATAACGCTGGTTGCCTTTTTGATCCAGAGGCAGATCTTTATTATGCCGGTCCGCAGGCTTACCCAATGGTTTGGCCATTTCCAAAGAGGGGATACGGATAAGCTGCGTCCCTTTGCCGAAGAAAAAGGGGAATTCGGCAAGCTGGTTAGCGAAGTGGAGCAGGTTGCTTTAAGTATAAGGGTGGCTCGCCGGACGATCTCCGATGAGGCGCACGTGCGCCTGCAGAAAGAGGAGATATGGACTGAAACCAAGCTTAAAGACCTTATCCACGCAAAGCTAGGTGATAACTCCCTTTTTGTGGTTTCCAACAGGGAGCCTTATATGCACGTTTTTGACGAAAGCACGGGTTCACCCGTATGTATTAGGCCGGCAAGCGGGGTAGTGACCGCCATACACCCCATACTTTGCGCTTGTGGGGGCACCTGGGTCGCCCACGGAAGCGGAAACTTTGACAGGAAATTCGTCAATTCCAAGGACAAGCTTGGGGTTCCCCCGGAGGATAACCGGTATATCCTCAAAAGAGTATGGCTCAGCAAGGAGGAAGAGGAGGGTTATTATTACGGGTTCTCAAACGAGGGGTTATGGCCCTTATGCCATAATACGCACACGCGGCCGGTATTTAAAGATTCGGACTGGAGAATGTATAAAGAGGTGAACCAGAAGTTTGCTGACCGCCTCCTGGAAGAGCTGCCGGTAAAACCGCCATTTATTTTTGTGCAGGATTACCATTTTACGCTTTTGCCCAAAATGATCAAAGAAAAACGGCCGGACGCAAAAATAGCATTATTCTGGCACATACCCTGGCCCACGCCGGAAGCGTTCATGATCTGTCCTTATCAAAATGAGATCCTGGAGGGGATGCTCAGTAGCGACCTGATCGGCTTTCATGTCCAGAACCATTGTAATAATTTTCTTGATACTGCCAACCGGCTCCTTGAGTCGCGCGTGGATACCGAGAAATTCAGCGTTGTCAGGAACGGAAAGGAAACCTTTGTCAGGGCATTTCCGATAAGCATCAACGGCAAGTTCGGCGCGTTAAATTCGAAATCCGATATCTCCGGACAGGTGGAAAGATTAAAAAGGGAATTTGACCTAGAAGGAAAAGTTGTGGCGGTAGGGGTTGACCGGATAGATTACACCAAGGGCATACTGGAGAAATTACTGGCGGTCGACAGGTTCCTGGAGAAGTACCCGGAATATAAAAAGAAATTCGTGTTCATCCAGCTGGCTGCTCCCAGCCGTACGCATATCAAACGTTATCATGACCTGATCAGCGAGATCGATGCGATGGTGGAAAAAGTGAACTGGAAACACATAGAGGAAGATTGGGTGCCGGTAATCTACCTTAAAAAGTATTTTTCTCAAGACGATATCCAGCCTTACTATAGCCTGGGTGATATCTGCATTGTCGGTTCTCTTCATGACGGGATGAATCTGGTGGCCAAGGAGTATGTGGCGCAGAAAACCGATCTTTCCGGAGCGCTTATCTTAAGTAAATTCACCGGGGCTTCGCGCGAGCTCGGGGAGGCTGTGTTGGTCAACCCCTATGCGACTGAGGAGTTTGCCGACAGCATAAAGTCGGCGATAGAAATGCCCAAAGAAGAGAGGAAGAGGCGGATGGAGAATATGCGCAAGGTAGTTTCCGAGAATAACGTTTACCGCTGGGCAGCCAATATCATTACCGAGATGGCCGCCTTGAAGAAAATAGAAGAAAAAAATGCGCCACCTTCTGGATGACCTGGATAAGATAAAAAATAAACTTCGGGGCAGGGAACTATTACTATTCCTTGATTATGACGGTACTCTCTCCCCGATTGCCGCTACCCCGGATAAGTCCGTGTTCCCGGAGGGGATGAGGATCAATTTAAAAAGGCTGGTCGGCCAACCTCGCTGCCGGGTCGCGGTTATTTCCGGCAGGGGCTTGGAGGATATCAAGAAAAAAGTGGGATTAAAGGGTATTATTTATTCCGGCAATCACGGATTGGAGATCGAAGGCCCGCGGTTAAAGTACAAGGCGGCTGTTTCCCCTTTATATAAGAAAGCCATTGGGGAGATAAAAGATTATTTGATTACAAGGCTTTCTAAAATTAAAGGGGTGATTATCGAGGATAAAGGCCTCTCTTTATCCCTGCACTACCGGCTGGTGAGAAAAAATGAGGCCCCGCTGTTAAAAACCATCCTCCGCCGTACAGTCAGCGATTACCTGGCAAAAGAAATGATCATGGTCAAGCCGGGCAAAATGGTATTCGATATAAGACCTGCCTCCGGGTTGGATAAAGGCAAGGTAGCCCTCTGGCTTTTAGCCAGGGAGAGTTCCAGGAAGCATGGCCGCAAGGTTACCCCGATCTATATCGGGGATGATTCAACCGATGAGGATGCCTTTAAGGCATTAAGGAATATAGGTATTACTGTCTGCGTCTGCCGGGGGAGAAAATCCTCTGCGCGGTATTATTTAAAGGATACCGGCCAGGTAAGGATTTTTCTGAGAAGGCTGGACGGCATGCTTAAAGAGAGGGGAGTATAATGCCTCCTTCAGGAATGGAAACTCCTTTCGTATTCTACGCAAGTTCGCACATATCGGAGTTGACAGGTTTGAGGGCATCTACTTTAGGCCAGCTGCTTGAGCTTATCAGGGATGTACCCGGCTCATCAATATACCACCACACCCACAGGTTTCTCCAGCAGCATCAATACCTTTCCCCCGAACCGCCTAATGATTTCTCTTATTGGGTAGCGGATTGTTTGGGGGATGTTGAATTGGGGGAAAAGCTGGCCAGCATCGATACGATGCAGTTTTTGACTATCCGAGCCTTAAGGGATAAGATCACGGCTACGATAGAGAAGCACCTGGAGGAAAATGCTCTGGTAAAGATGAGGTTCGCCCGCTCGGGGGAAGAGTTCCATTTTATCAAGTCGGTAAGTTTTGTTTTTTCGACAAATTATGTCGCGCATGACCTGGATGAATTTGCGCAGGCGCTTAAAAAGGTGACCATTGATTCCATATACTTCCATATCTTTGAGGCGCGCCTGCGTCTGGAGAAAAAGGTAAATGATTTCTCCAATTGGATCGGCTCGGCTATCGGGGATAAGCAGTTGGCCAATAAAATATCCAGGCTTGATCCCTACACCTATACCCTTGAGGATTTAAGGAATAAGATCATATATCTGATTCAGAAGAGGAGCTCTTAAGCCGGCATGATAAAAATAGATGATTATATTCCCATCGTAGGCCAGTCAACCATAGATGAGATCAGGATGCTTGCCGCAAAAATGGCAGGCAGGCGGGTGCAGCATATCAATTCTACTGCCGTAGGAGGAGGGGTCGCCGAGATCCTGAACCGGATGGTGCCTTTGCTTAATGAGCTGGGGATCAATGCCGGGTGGGACCTGATCAAGGGGGGACAGGATTTTTATTCGGTGACCAAGAAATTCCATAATGCCCTGCACGGAAGGCCCGAGGCGATCGACCAGCGGGATTTCGATATTTTTATGGAAGTCAGCAGGCAGAATATCGCCAAGTTAGATACCTCTAGCGATATTGTCTTTGTGCATGACCCGCAGCCGATAGCTTTGGTTGAGAAAAAGAAGGAGAACAAGTGGCTTTGGCGCTGCCATATTGATGTCTCCAGCCCCAACCAGAAGGTCTGGAAGTTTTTGCTGGATTTTATCGTAAAATATGATTCGGCGGTATTTTCCGCTCCGGGTTTTTCGCAGAAGCTCCCGATAAGGCAATTCCTTATCTCACCCTCCATCGACCCTTTGAGCGATAAGAATAAGGATCTGCCGCAGGAGGTCATTGACGGAGTCCTGAATAAATATGAAATTGTCCGGGACAAGCCGATCATTACCCAGATCTCCCGTTTTGATTATTTGAAGGATCCCCTGGGCGTTATCGAGGCTTATTCACAGGTCAAGCGTTATATTGATTGCCAGCTGATCCTGGCAGGAGGCACAGCCAGCGATGATCCGGAAGGCCAGAAGGTGCTGGATGAGGTCCTGGAAAAGGCCGGCAGCGATAAAGACATCCATATATTGCTTCTGCCCCAGAATGACATCGAGGTCAATGCCCTGCAGAGGGCTTCGGATATCATTATCCAGAAGTCGATCAAGGAGGGTTTTGGATTAACGGTCGCCGAGGCGCTTTGGAAAGCTAAACCGGTGGTCGCCTCAAGCGTCGGAGGGATCTCCCTGCAGATAAGGCATAAATATTCCGGGCTACTCTGCCATTCCATCGAAGGCGCTGCCTTTGCCATAAAGCAGCTTTTGCACAGCCCGGATTACGCCAAGAAATTAGGAGCCAACGGCCGGGAGCACATCAAGAATAATTTCCTGCTTACCCGCCACATCAAGGAGTATATCCTGTTGTTTTTGTCATTATACCATCCTGAAGATGTGGTTAATTTATAATTCAGGGATGCTGTAGAGGAGGGGGCATGAATCTCGGAGGATGGATCTTGATGATAATTGCCTGGGCATTCATCCTGGGCACAGCAGTTTTTTGTTTCAGAAAAATATTCCGCAAAGCTTAACCCCTTGCGTTTCTATCCGGTTGTAAATCAGTAAATTATAACATGGGTTTATAAAAAGGGTGTCCCCTTGGGGAACGTCCCCCCAGCAAAGATTTTGCTTGCAAAATTCCCGAAAATAGCATATACTTCAATTATGAATGTAAATTCATTAATTGAAGATAAATTCATTACGGAGAGGCCGGAGACCTCCTTAAGCCGCAGGGAGAGGGACAAGCTGCTGCGCCGGAGGGATATCTTGAGGGCGGCAGAGCATGTGTTTGCTTTGAAGGGTTATTATGAGGCAACCATGCAGGATATCGCAAGAGACGCTCAATATGCCACCGGCACCGTCTATTTGTATTTTAAGGACAAGGAATCGCTCTATTTCTCGCTGGTGGAGCGTAAATACAGCGATCTTCTGGCAATTTTAAAGGAGCGCACTTCCGTCGCCCGGGCTGCT
>SCRK01000132.1 GCA_004298075.1 bacterium
GCTGGGTCCTGGCGGGAACTGATCACGTATTGGCCGCCCTGTATCCTTATGGCGGATCCGGTAGTTATCCCTTTTGCGATCAGGTTATGGGCCCTTCTGATGATACGGCTGAATGTTTGTTGGGATATGCGCATGGATCTGGCTGCCTCTTTCTGGTTCAGGCCCAGATAATCTGCCAGCCTTAAGGCTTCAAATTCATCCATCTTCAGCTCAACCTCGTCCGGCCTGCCGGCTCTGCCCCTGGGGCTAAATTGGCTGATTTTGGGGTCAATTTTGACTATTCTATACTTCCTTGGTCTTCCTCGGGGACGCATTTACTTATTTTTACCTACCTTTAACGCCTGGTTTATTATGAGTACCTACTTGCAATCAATAGCTATTTATTATGGGTACTTACTTATAAATTATCATTTTTTAGGGCCTGCTCGTGCTCAAACAGGCCCTGATATTTAAAGCTTGTAAACTTTGTCGTGTTGCCTGACCCGGGAATTGACCAGCAATCCTATTTCATCGCCTTTTTTGGCGCTGGAAATATCCACCCGGTCTATCTGCATTGAGGTTATGGTTTGAGTCAGGTCGGTGGTATGCCCCTTTATCTTGACCGTCTCCCCTATCGCCAATGGCCCCTTTAACTTTATCACCGCTGCCTGCACATGAGGGAAATAATGGGTGATCGAACCGATAAGATTGCCCTCTTCTTTTTTTATGACCTTCTTCGCTGCCGGCCTCTTTCTCGCTGCAGGTTTTTTCTTTAAAAGAGGCTTTCTTCCGGCGGCCTTTTTAGCCGCCTTTTTTACCGGTTTCCTTGATGTTTTCTTTGCCGGTTTCTTTGCCGCTTTCCTGACTTTCTTTTTCTTTTTTAAAGCCATAGCGACACCTCCTTATGAAATTATTCCCGTTTAAAGCTTAAAGGATGACCTTTTCGGATATTTCAGTCACAACCGGGATACGGCAATATATGCCTAAGGCAGACTGCATGATCCCCCAGATCGAGACCAGAAGGAACAAGGCATACCCGAAAACACCGATCAACCAGCCCAATAAAGGTATGATCGAAAGTATGAATGCGGCTACCTCCATGACAAAAAGCACTAGGCCTTGCTTGGCATGGTAAAGGGCGAATTTGTTTTCCTTTTTTAATACCAGGGTGATTATGCAAAGAAAAGAAACATAGGAGATTACGGCAAAGAATTTTCCTTCGCGGATCTCCTGTTCATCAGGTAAGTTTGTCATGGCTATTTCCCTTGGATTATTTGCTTACTTCCAGTAAAGAGTCCTTTGAGCCGTACGGATTCAACCGGTTTAAGGGGTTAACGGGATCCTCAATCCAATTCCCGTCAATTACAAAACGGTAACGGTAGGATCCTTTGTCCAGCTTTAAATGTTTGGTCCAGCAGCCGTTTGTCTGCTCCATGCGGCTGTTCTCATCCAGTTTCCAGTTGTTGAATTCCCCCGCCAGGTAAACTTCTTTTGCCCCGGGGGCTTTGACTGTCAGGGTGATGGTGTTTAATTTCGGCAGGGTTTCTTTCAGGATCTCCTTCATCCGTTTTTCCATGGTTTTTTCCGGCAGGATAACCGGGCCAGGCGAAGGCTCCTGGGTGATGATCTCCCGTGACAGCGAAAAATAATCTTTCGCCCCGCGGCAGTATTTATCATAAGTAAGAATATGCAAGCCCGCGTTCTGCGCTTCCTTTAATTTTACATTCACATGGATGATATTTGAGAACATCTTTTCCTTGTAATCGGTTTTGATCTTCTCCAGCATTTTAAAGGAGTGCTGCAGCCGGGAATCAAAGTTGCTTACCAGCACGCGAAAATCCACATCATGGTTCAAGCGTTCTTTTACCAGCTTGATGATGCTGGTCAGCTGGCTCAAGCCTTCCAGGGAGAATCTGCTGGCTTCAACGGGAATGATTATTTCACTGGCCGCGCGCAGCGCATTGATGGTCAGTATTCCTAAGTTTGGCGGGCAGTCGATCAAAATGTAATCATAGTTGCCTTTAAATTCTTTCAAGGTGTCCCAGAGCCTGGATTCGCGGCCGATCTCCCCGCTTAGCTCCTGCTCCAGCGTGCTTAAGACTATTGATGAGGGGGCTATGTCAAGGTTCTCGCCCAGGTTCTGGATGATCTCCTCAAGCCGGCATTTCTTATGAGCCATCTTGGATAGGACGTTATAAATACTGGTATCCGCCTTGATATTCAGGCCGCTTGAGGCGTGCGCCTGCGGGTCAAGGTCGATCAGCAGGACCCTGCGGCCGTTTACGGCAAGGGCCGCGGCCAGGTTTATGGATGTGGTTGTTTTTCCGCAACCTCCTTTTTGATTGGCAATTGAGATAATGCGCATCAGCTCTCCCTCCTTAAAAAATGAATTATTATTTTAATACCCTTATATTATCAAGGTACACTATCCCTGATTTCTGGCGGCTGTTCCATTCTTCGATGGTAAAGGCCAGGCTCTTCATCTGCCTCCAGTCATTGATCTTAGCGAAGCGGCTGAAGTTTATTCTTTGATCACCCCATTTGCCCGGGATATTCTTTACGTAAACTTCCGACTTTTCGTCAAAGCGGTTGATGAATTCCACCTTTAACGAAACAATATCTTTAGGATTGGTTTTCCTTACCGCGAAGGCCAAACTATTATATTTGGATAAATTCAGTTGTTTCAGGTCCAGGGAGAAGGTCTCCTTTTTGGCGGGGTCAAAATTGAAGTTTATCTTTGCCGCGTCCTGATGCAAAAATAAGGCGATCTGCGCGCCGGATCTGCGGCTATTGATGTTGGAATATGTAATTCCCCCTAAGACAAAAACTATCAACCCGGCAGCCAGAATAAAATTCCGTACCGGTTTAGGATAAGATTTTAAATTCCGTTTTTTCTTTGATGATTTTGAAGAGGCATCCAGGTAAATGTTAGCCAGGTGCTCATAGATTTCTTTCTTGTCCATTTGAAGATACTTTATAACACAAAACCTTATCTATGTCAAGGAGTTAAGGGTATTTTGAGGTAATCGGGGGCTTTATGATCTATCAATTGATAAAAATTACTTAAATGCAGCCTGAATAGGCGGTCAAATGAGCCGTCCGGGTCCTCTCCATACCACCAGAACCAGTCGCTTCCTTCCAGGATATACATTTGTTTTAAGGCTAGCTCACTTGGGTTTTTGATTTTGGCAAGGGCCTTCCTGGCCTCTAGAAGCCACTCCCAGGCTTTTACTTTATACGGGTTGCCTATCCATTTGCCGAATTCACCATAGATCCACGAACCCGCGCTTAAGCGCTTGATCTGGAGTTTCGCCGGATTATTTTTCAGGTAATCGCTTACGGTCGTAGTTTTGACAAAATCAGCTTCGCTTAAGCGGCCGTAAAATAATTCCAGGAAGTCATGGCCGTCATTCCTGAAATACTCCCAGGCATTTTCTCCGTCCATGGCAATGGTGACCAGGATATCTTTGTCCTTGAACGCCTTATTGATATTTTCAAGGTGGGCCATGAAATCATTTACCGCGTCTTCCTCTTTCATCTTATGGTAAGTAAAGCCGATCAGATCCGAAAGGTTACGGTCGCGAAAAACGATATTAAGCGCCCCTCCCTTCCTCTTTAACAGGTGAGGCTGATAAAGCAGTTTTGTGTCTCGTTTTTTTGTCTGCAGGGATTTGAACAGTATAGCTTCATCGGCAACGATCCATTCTATGCCGGATCCAATGATGAAGGGCAGGATGGACTCGCTTACCGCCTCCTCCGAAGGCCACATACCGACGGGTGCGCCGTCGAACCTCTGTTTATAGAATTCCACGGCACTCTTTATATGCTCCCTTGCGTCTTGAGGGAAACTAAACTCCTCTTTCGGCAGGGCTGTTTTTTTGTTCGCCTCTTTAGCGACATTGGTGCCGCATAATAAAGGCAGGATCGGATGATAATAGGGGGTGACGCTTATTTCAAGCTGGTTGTTCTGTTTGAAATGACGGTAGGCGGGGATTATCCCTTTTAATATCTCCAGCTGTTTATCCAGGACCACCTGTTTATCTTCTTCGGTAAAGAAGCGCTCTTTGAGCAGTATTTTCTTTAACTCGGGGATATTCCGGCGGAATGACGGATCGATCCATGCGAGATTAAAGCATAGCTGCAGATCAAGGTAATCCTGGCTGGAAAATTCCAGGTTATTGAGCCTACGTTTGTAAAGCTCATAATAGCGCGGGAATGTCGCTATGACCCGTTCTTTGTTTATGGAAAAAAAGCTGCGCAGGATGAATTCCTTATCGGGTTGAGTCAATTCGACCGCGGGTTTTCTGGACAGCTCAAGATAAGTATCTTTTACCCGGCCTATATTATAATCTTCCACCTGTTCAAATAAGGACGGAACAACGTTAAAGGTTTGTTTGATCTTGGGGAATTTCTCCAGCAGCTGCACCATATCCAGGTAATCTTTTATCCCGTGGAGCCTCACCCAGGGCAGGTCGCTTACCTGGGTGAGCAGATTCTTATAATACGGCTGGTGCATGTGGAAGATGAAGGCCAGGTTTAGCATATAATGGTCTGCAGTTTAATAAAAAAGCCCTGGAGGATTTAAGCCCCCAGGGCTTTTTTATTTTACATAACTTGTATTAGAATACGACCTTCATTGAACCGATTAACTGGGTCGCATTTTTCTCGTTTGAAGTAAGTGCTTCCCCGGGCTTAAACCAGCCGCCGGTTAACGCTAACTGCACATCCTCGGTATAATCATAAGTAACGCTTAGATCAATGGCATCACCAAGATGTACTTTACCAGTATAGCTATTGCTGATCCCATTGGTTCCATCATAGAAGAATGGGCTGGTAAAAGAGCTGAGGTCTTTCTTCTGGGCCACATTATAATAGCCATAGACCGCAGCGATGGTAACATCATCCATTGGTTTGCAGCTTGCCTTCAGGTTGAAAACGCTCATATTTGTAAAAGGCAAAAGCGTGTAGGTGATGTTGTTCAGCTTCTGATCGTAGAACATTGGATCCCATCCGCCGTTCCTGGTGTTACCGATAGTGTCGCTTTTTTCACCGGATAGGTAGGTATAGGAAGCGCCGACCATCGGCATCATCTTGATCTTGGTAAAAGTATAATCGAGCAAACCTTGCAGAGCCCATGCATCGTGATTTTTTTCAGCAAGCGAGGTGGCGTTATTCCTGCCGAACTGATAAGCGCCTTCTAAAGAAGCTTTCAGGTCATCGATTGGGGCAACGGAAATCAAAGCACCGACAGTGTTTACTTTATCGGATTTTCCGCCAAGGGGGATTGCTGCCCCGCCTTTATAATTATCATTCTTCAGGTAGTAATAACCTGATACATTGGCCTTTTTGTTAATCGCGTAAGTAGCATTGACCCCCATAAGGTTGATGTCGTTTTTATCGGATATGGGACCAGTGCCAGTAGTAGAATAACTCGTTTGTCTTACTTTGGCGTAAATCGCGTCAATTACCAACGGATCATAGTTTAATGTGGCGCGAATAGCGTCAAAAGCTTTTCTTTCGCTTAAGTCAGTAGGAATGTTTGTTACCCCGCTGGCTACCTTGGCGTTGCCCATAATTAACCCGTTGCCAAATTTGATCTCTTGGCGGCCGACAGTAACGCTTAATGGTGAATAGAGGAATTCTTTTAAAGTAGCATACGCAAGATCAATGTCAATAGCGTTGTTTCCGCTTGAAGAAACATCATTCTGTCCGTTCCAAACTCTCTCATTGATCAGCCTTACAGTTGCCATTACGTTATCAGTAAGGTCCGCGTCCACGCGTATCCTGGTCTGGGACATAAGCAGGTTCTGTTTAAATTGGCTTTTATCCCCGGTTGTACTGTAATTCAACCCGTAATAGTTCCTTGTCAAGCCAGTTGCCGTGATGTCCCCACTTACTTTCACATTCTGCACTTCGGCGTAGGCGGGCGCAAATGCCAACCCGGCTACCAAAGCAAGCGCTAATACTGCTATTAAGCGTTTACTCATTTCG
>SCRK01000133.1 GCA_004298075.1 bacterium
GCCGGCGCGGCCGCGCCTTCAGCGGGTGTGGCGCCTTCAGCCTTTTCTACTTTCTCCTTCTTGATCTTTATCCTCAAGGTCTTTATCTTCGGAAGGTTGTAAACAGAATCCCCTTCCTTCCACTTACCCTTTTCCTGCATCTGCCTGATACGCTCGGTGCGTTTTAATACCGAGCGGGTCTTTTTGTCCTGTTCCGAAACGGTCAATGACGGATGTATTGACATCTTTATAACCTCCTTATGCGGCAACCGGCGTAGGTCTTCTGTAATTGGTTCAACAAAGGCTGCGCGCTCTTTTGATTGGGAAACCTGCCTACGCACAAAATAACATAATCCCCTTTAGCGAAAGCCAAAGGGCTGAATCCTTTTTTTGCTAATATCAGCGCTTCGCGTCCGGCCTGCTCCCTGCTCCTGAAAGCAGACACCTGGATAGTATAGCCGGAGGACGCGCTTACGCCCTCCGGGAAGAAAGCCAGCCTTTTGCCCTTTTCCACGCCCAGGGAAAAAGCAATAATGCTTGTTAAAACCAGGAGCATGATCAGGAGCATGGTTTTCTCATAACCACGGATGCGCGTAAAAAAAGAGCTTTTGGCAATATGCCCCTTAAATTGGCCGCTCTCCAGTGAAGAGCTAAAAAACTCGCCTTGCGAATAATCCTGTTTTTCAGCCATTATGCCTTTACGCTATCCTGTTGCAGATAAATTCTTTTATTGAACCTCTTGATCACTTTTAAGAAAGACTCAACTACCCGGGGATCGAATTGCGTGCCTATCTTTTTCTTTATCTCTTTGATCGCCGAGGCTATATCCATCCTTTCGCGGTATGGCCGGCCGTAAACCATGGCCTCAAAAGCATCCGCCACGGCCATGATCCGCGCGCCCAGGGGGATCTGCCCTTTTTTAAGATGCGAAGGATAACCGGTGCCGTTATATTTTTCATGGTGGTGCATAATAATCGGGATCACCGGACGCAGGATCTGCAAAGGCCTCAGGATCTGCGCTCCCTTAACCGGATGTTTCTTGATAATATCGTACTCCTCGGCAGTAAGCTTGGCGGTCTTAGTCAAAATCTCGGCCGGGATATCGGCCTTTCCGGTATCATGCAAGAGGCTGGCGAATTTAAGGGTTTCGATCTGTTTCTCATCCAGGTGCATTTCATTGCCCAAGGCGCAAACCAGCTTAGAGAAATACGGAGAATGAGTGTACTCCTGCGGCACGCGGGTATCCAAAAGCGTAACCAGCGATTTGATGCTCCCCAGAACTATCCTTTGCTGTTCATCATAGAGCTGGAGGTTCTTTATCCCGATGACCGCCTGTTCCGCCATGGTCATCAGCATCTCCTGGTCGTATATGTCAAATTCAGGATTGCCCCGGCTGCGTTTTATAATAATGAAACCCAGCACATCTTCGCAGATAAGCGGGATACCCAGAAGGTTGCCTTTTCTTATGGATGAGGCGGTACGCAATATCCTCTTCTCTATCCTGCCGGTGATCTTGGCCTTCTTATCAAGCGCCAGCCTTTTCTTATCGTTGACCAGGCACTTGATGATCGAATATTTCCTGCTTGAGTCCAGGAGGACGATCAGGCAATACTGGGCATTGAAAAATTGGCAAAAGAGCCGGCTCATCCGGCTGATCAATTCCTTAAGCCCATAGGTAGAATTGACCAGGCGGTAAATACTGTGCACCGCGGAGATCAAAGACCTATACTTTTTCGTAGGGGTTGAATAGTTTTTTGTATTCATCTAAAGCGTACCGGTCGGTCATCCCGGCGATATAATCGCAAACTACCCGCCTTAAGCCGTATTTAGGGATCTTAAGCTGCACTTCAGAAGGCAGCTGAGCGGGAGCGCGCAGATACTCGCGAAATAATTCCCGGATAAAACGCTTGGCCTTAATACTCATGCGCATAACCCGGTAATGATGATACAGCCGCTGCATGAGAAACTCGCGCAGCGGTTTTCTTAAAGCCCTGACCTCCCTGCTGAAATCAACTATCCTCTCTCTCCTCTTACCCACATCGGCATATTTCTTCACCTTGAAACGAAGAATATTCCGCCGGGTCTCCTGGATCAGGTCGGTAACCTGAAGGTTTATCAACGAACGGATGATCAGATATTTCCGCAAGGCAGGATCAATTTTAGCATATTTTTGGTCGATTTTGCGATTTATTTTCTCCCAGATCTCAAAGTGCTCCAGCTCCTTCTCTTTGATCAACCCCGATGTCAGGCCGTCATCAAGGTCATGATTATCATAAGCGATCTCGTCGGCAACATCAACGGCCTGGGTTTCTAATGTCGGGGCCCTTTTAGGGAAAAACTCCTTTATCCTGCCTGCCACGTCAAAGGAGGATGAATGTTTAACTATCCCTTCCCTGACCTCCCAGCTTAGATTCAAGCCCGGGAAATCCGGATAACGCTCCTCCAGGCAATCCACGACCCTTAAACCCTGCAGATTATGATTGAACCCGCCGGAAGACTTCATCAGATCATTGAGCGCCTCCTCCCCCGAGTGGCCAAAAGGGGTATGCCCCAGGTCATGCGCCAGGGCGATGGCCTCAGTCAGGTCCATATTCAAACACAGGACGCCGGCTATGGTGCGGGCGATCTGGGAGACCTCGATAGAATGCGTCAGGCGGGTGCGATAGTAGTCACCTTCGTGGTTTACAAAAACCTGGGTTTTATATTCCAGCCTTCTAAAGGCCGCGGAATGGATGACGCGGTCACGGTCACGCTGGTAGCACAAACGATAAGGGTGCTCACTTTCTTTATACACGCGGCCCCGTGAATCACAGCTTCTCATAGCGTAAGGAGCCAGAAACATATCTTCAAACTCTTTGATCTTATTTATCGGCATTTTTTAAATGTTTAACCAGCTGCGTCAGGGATTGCGAGATGATCTTGGTATCCGAGATCACCGGCATAAAATTGCTGTCCCCTGACCAACGGGGCACGATATGCAAATGCAGGTGCCCGGTAATTCCGGCCCCGCCAAATCGTTCAAGATTAAGCCCGATATTATAACCTTGGGGTTTAAGCGCCTTATGCAATAATTTCTTCGCCCGATCCAGGCATTTAAAGAGATCCAGCATCTCATCATCGCTCAGCTGGGATATGTCGCGGATATGCCGCAGCGGAGAAACAAGGAGATGGCCGTTATTGTAGGGATAGATATTCAGCATGACAATGGAAAGGCGCGTCTTAAAAATAACGTAATCCGCGCGGGTTCCTTTTTTTACGCGGCAGAAGATACAACCCCTCTCCTTCTTCAGCCTGCGTACGTAATTTTCCCTCCAGGGGGCCCAAAGCCTGTCCATATTCAGATCTTGATTATTCTGGCATTGATCTTACCATTTATCTCGATTATGCCGTAAGAATTGCAGGGAGCCCCTTTGTCGGTCGCGCTCCCGGGGTTAAAAAACAGTGTTTTTCCTATTGTCTCATTCATCGGCTCATGCGAATGCCCGAAAATAATGATATCGCAATTATCCTCCTTAAAAGCATTTTTTAGGATATCAACGAGGTTTAAAGGAGGCCCCCAACCGTGCATGATCCCGATCTTAAAGCCGCTGATATTCAAGATCTGCTTTACCGGATATTTT
This sequence comes from bacterium, assembly GCA_004298075.1. Taxonomy (GTDB): domain Bacteria; phylum Omnitrophota; class Gorgyraeia; order Gygaellales; family Profunditerraquicolaceae; genus UBA6249. Next base: position 3,600 of record SCRK01000133.1, read on the forward strand.
TCTCTCACCGCCGCGTCATCCATATTTCCGGAGACGCCGACTACCTTTGGGCACACCTTTTCCAGCTGCGCGATCACCTCTAAGCTGACCATATCTCCGGCGTGCACGACCATATCCGCCGACATGAAGGCATCGAGGATAGCTCCCGGAAGATGATCGGATTGTTCCGAAATGTGCGTATCGGAGATCACCCCGATCTTCACGCTATCACCCGCGGCCTGGAGAAAAGATCCATCATTTGATTCAAGCTGGCTAAATCCCAGGTCCAGACCTTTTCTTCAAGAGCCCTTAACCTGGCATTTGCCTCAACCTCCTTTAAGGTGACCATGATCTTGCGCTGTGATTTATGATGGTATCTTTTGCATTCTTTAGCGAATTCCGTGATGTCCTGCTCGGTAAGGGCTCCCGGCTTGATCGCCATTATCCACAAGGCCTCGCTTGAGCGGCCAAGCAGGCCATCCTTTAAAAAATGGTGCTTAAATTCCAGCGGTTTTATTTCCCGGAAATGATTGAGCCTTATTTTCTTGCGTTCCAGCTGCATAAGGTCATCTTCAAATAACTGCATCAGCTCATACACGCGTCCGGAGAGGGATTGCCGGGTAGACTTGAGGAAGTCCTGGATAAGCCCCCTAATGCCCTGGCGAAACCTTTCTTTCTGGCTCCTGGCGTCAAATGTCAATGAACCCATCTTTTCCTGGTACACAAAACGCATCCAATAAGCGAAGAGGCGATCGCTTACCTTAAGAAAATCCCCGCTGCGGGTGATAGCGTCAAGCTGAAGGAGATAATTTATCTTTGAGTTGAGCTCTTTCTTCTGTTTACGCAGGATATGGGCGATATCTTTGACCCGGTTGTTGCCGCTTGAGATCAAATAAAGTATGGAGATATAATCTTTGGCCGCAGGCTGATCCAGGAAGCGCTTGATATAGTTGGAAAATCTCTGATTAAGGATCCCGGAAGTATCAAAGAGCAATCCTTCCAGGATATCGGCCAACTCCGCGGAGATATCCTCCCGCCTAAAGCATAAAACATCGCAGATCAGCTCCAGGTATAAAGGATAACCGCCGGTAAAATCAATCAAAAAATCCTTCAATCCCGGCTGCAGATTCAGCTCCGGCAGGCGCTGCTGGAGGTAACGCGAACTTGAGTAAATATCAAAAGGCTCGACAGTGACTATCTCAAAATTTCC
>SCRK01000134.1 GCA_004298075.1 bacterium
TTTGCGGATAAGGGAGTTTAACTGGGCGAGTGAGGCGATAATAAGGCAGCCGGTTTTCTTTACCTGTCCCGTAAGCGCGCCGCGGGCGATCGCCGCGTCAGCGCCCAAAGAAAGTGCCTCTTGTTTTATGATATTGGCGCTGATATTTGATATAGCATTGATCCGGACCAGGAAAGAAGAGGCCTTAGGCAGCATGATCTTGCTCCCGTAGGGATCAACACCGATATCACGCATGATTCTTTTTACTTCATCTTGGCATCTGAACCGGAAGATACGCATTTATTTAAACCAGGTCTTTTTTTTCGATCCCGGTGAGTTTTTTAACCTCTTCTCCGCTTAAAACTTCCTTTTCCATGAGCGCGCTGGAGAGCATTTTTAATTTGTCCAGGTGGCTTCTTAATAATTCGATAGATTTAGCGTAAGCTGAAGCTACTAAATTCTTTACCTCTTCGTCAATGATGCGGGCAGTGTCTTCGCTGTAATTCTTCTCTTCCATGATATCCCGCCCCAAGAATACCAGGCCCTCCCTTCTTCCTAAAGTGATATTTCCCAGCCGTTCTGACATGCCGAACTGGGTAACCATGCGCCTGGCCATTCCGGTAGCTACCTCCAGGTCATTTTGCGCTCCCGTAGTAACTTCATTCAGGTTTATTTCTTCAGATGCCCGGCCGCCTAAGATCATGGTGATCTCGGCGATCAATTCTGTTTTGGTCCAGTAATGCCTGTCTTCAAGCGGAGGGGTAAAAGTGTAGCCTCCGGCCAGGCCGCGGGGGATTATGGATACTTTTTTTAAAGGATTTACCTCCGGTAAAAGCAAAGATAATAAAGCGTGCCCCGATTCATGTAACGCGGTGATCTCCTTTTCCTTTTTAGAGATAATATGGCCTTTTTTCTCCGGGCCCATGAGCACGCGCTCGACAGATTTATCAAAATCAACTTCTTCCACCGCTTCTTTATTGTTTCTGGCGGCCATAAGCGCGGCTTCATTACAAAGATTAGCCAGGTCCGCCCCGGAGAATCCCGGTGTCTGTCTGGCAACAGCTTTTAGGTCAACTGAAGCAGCCAGCTTGATCTTACGCGTATGCACCTTAAGTATTTCCTCGCGGCCCTTGATGTCCGGAAGGTTTACAATGATGGTACGGTCAAATCGCCCGGGGCGCATTAAAGCGGGGTCCAGCGTATCCGGACGGTTGGTCGCGGCGATAAGGATCAAGCCCTGCTGGGCGTCAAAGCCGTCCATCTCAACCAGTAATTGGTTAAGCGTTTGTTCGCGTTCGTCATGGCCTCCGCCGATACCGGAAAAACGCAGGCGGCCGACCGCGTCAATTTCATCAATAAAGATGATCGCTCCTTTTCCCGAGACTTTGCCGGCTTTTCTTCCCTGCTCAAAAAGATCGCGCACGCGGCTTGCCCCCACTCCGACGAACATCTCCACAAAATCCGATCCGGATATACTGAAAAAAGGTACCTCTGCCTCCCCGGCAACTGCCCGGGCGATAAGTGTTTTACCGCATCCCGGAGGGCCGACCAAAAGCACGCCCTTAGGGATTTTTCCTCCCAGCCTTTGGAATTTTTTAGGGTCTTTGAGGAATTCAATGACCTCTTTCAGCTCTTCTTTGGCTTCATCCACGCCGGCAACATCATTAAAATTGGTTTTTTCAGTTTCCCCCTGGATCTTCGGCTTGATTTTACCAAATGACATGACCCTGTTTCCCAGCTGTTCACCTTTGGCAGCCATCATCCACCAGAAGAAAATAAGCAGCAGTATCGGCCCCAGATTGAACAACAATGAAACCCAGAATGTGCGCGCGGGCTTTACTTCAAAGTTCTTCAGATTCTGGCGCATTAGGCTGAGCATCTCCGGGTCATTATCAGGCATATTCACAAAGAACTTTGAATTGTCCGAAAAATCCCCCTGTAAAATACTTTCGGTCTTGGTCACCTTCCTTATGCGTTCGGGGTTATCCTTTAAGATTTGGTAAAACTGGCTGTATGAGATCTCTTTCGGGACGCCGGTTACAGAGACATTGTTAAAGGTATTCACCAGCATGATAAACAGAAAAATGGCCAGTATCCAACCGAAAGGAAAGCGCCTAAATATATTGTTTTTCTTTGAGTTAGGTTTATTTTGATTCGGCATTTTATTTCTCCGGTTTAAAAAGTGATTTAGAACTTTATTATATCCGTAAAAGAATGTAAAATCAAGTATTTTATGGATTTAACGCTTATAAAATTTAAGGAAATTGCGGGTTTTTTGCACCGATATACCCTTGGGAAGGTCAACCACCGAGCCCTGCGGACGCCTGGCAAGAAGATCCTCTATTTCCCTGACGTGTTGAAAAGTTATCCTGCGGGTATCCCCCTGAAGATAGGTTATGCATTGCCTTATTTTAAGCCGCAGGATAGCCGGATGTAGTTTTAGGGCCTTCTTTATGTTAAGGCGCAGCTTGCTTCCTTTCAGGGAACGACCGGCAATTTGCTCCAGGCATTCGTAATCATAAGAAACGCTTTCAGCCAGGTTAGCCAGCACCTCGGTAATATTTTTGTTGTATTTACTTTTTAACAAAGGGATCAGGTTATTGCGGATCTTATTGCGCGTGAATATGTCTTCTTTGTTGGTCGGGTCGATCCGGGGTCTTATTTTTTTTCTTTTTAAGAAGCTTTCTATCTCGCTGCGCCTGGTCTCTAAAAGGGGGCGGATAAAGGTTACCCCGCGGATCTTTCGCTTCGCGGATATCCCGGACAAACCGGATAATCCTGTCCCCCGCAAGAGGCGCATAAGCACGGTCTCTGCCTGGTCGTCAAGATTATGGCCTAAGGCGATCTTATCTGCTTTAATTTTCCTGGCTAGATTGATTAGAAAATCATGCCTTGCTTCTCTAGCCAGCTCCTCAAGGGAACCTTTAACATGCCTGTTTTTTAAATTTACCGGTTTGATATGAACGGGTATT
>SCRK01000135.1 GCA_004298075.1 bacterium
AGGCTTGGCCATTATCTGCAGTCCCACAGGCAGGCCTTTTTTGGTAAAACCGCAAGGGATGGATATCGCCGGTATCCCGGCTAAATTTACCGATATGGTGTATATGTCCGACAGGTACATCTTTAGAGGGTCTTGTGTTTTCTCCCCGATCTTAAATGCCGGCGTAGGGGATGTCGGGGTAATGATACAATCAAAATCCTTAAATACCGCGTCAAAATCCTCCTTTATAAGGGTGCGTACTTTTAAAGCCCGCAAATAATACGCGTCATAATATCCGTGTGATAGGGCAAATGTTCCCAGGATGATCCTGCGTTTTGCCTCGTCGCCAAAACCCTCCCCCCGGGTTTTTTTATACATTTCCAGCAAATTATCCGATTTGGCCCGCCAACCGTATTGCACCCCGTCAAACCTGGCCAGGTTTGAGCTGGCTTCGGCTGTAGCGATAATGTAATAAACCGGCACCGCGTACTCTGTATGAGGCAGGGATACTTTGGCTGAAACTGCTCCCAGGGAATTGAGTTTGTTTATTGCCTCCTCAATAATGGCTTTAACTTCGGGGTCCATTCCTTCCACAAAATATTCCCCGGGTATACCTACTTTTAGGCCGCGGATATCATTAGTCAGGCTTTTGCTGAAATCCGGGACCTCCTGGTCCACTGAAGTTGAGTCATTGGGATCATACCCAAAAATTACCTGGGAAAGAAGCGAGCAATCCCGCACATCCTTGGTGATCGGGCCGATCTGATCCAAACTTGAGGCAAAGGCGATCAACCCATAACGGGAGACCCTGCCATAGGTAGGTTTTAATCCCACCACACCGCAGAATGAAGCGGGTTGGCGGATCGATCCGCCGGTGTCCGAACCTAAGGCCCAAATCGCCTCATCAGCGGCCACGCCGGCAGCTGATCCTCCGGATGATCCTCCGGGAACGCAGGCTAGGTCCCAGGGGTTATGCGTTGGCCCAAAATGTGAATTCTCCGTTGATGAGCCAAAGGCGAACTCATCCATATTCGCTTTCAGCGGGAATATTTCGGCCCCGGCATTTCTTAGTTTCCTGATTACAGTTGCATCATATGGAGGACGGAAACCCTGAAGTATTTTAGAGCAGCACTCTGTATTAACGCCCTGGGTGCAGATATTATCCTTAATGGTAATAGGCAGGCCTTTGAGCAGGGAATCAGACTGCGGATTTAAAGCAAGCTTCTTTGCCTCTTCGGTCCTGACATACGCCTTAACACGCGGTTCGACCTTTTGTATGCGGCTGTAAAGCGCGTCCAGGACATCGGAAACAGTAGTTCGTTTGTCCTTAAGCTTATCTATCAACTCGCGAGCTGTAAGCTGGTTTAATTCCATGATTATTCCAGTATCTTCGGGACGCTGAAGAAATTTCCTTTTTTGGCCGGGGCATTTTCCAGTGCTTTATCAGGAGTCAAGGTATCACGCGGTTTATCCTCGCGCAGCACATTGTTTATCGGCAGAATGTGGCTTGAAGGGTTAACCTGGCTGGTATCCAGGCTGCTTAGCTTATCGATAAAACCCAGGATATCATGCAGCTGGCCGGAGAGCTTTTCCAGTTCATCAGGCTGCAATTC
>SCRK01000136.1 GCA_004298075.1 bacterium
GGGGCCCAGGTAGTTGAGAATATAATCAGTATTTGCCAGAAACCCACGGCTAATTATCTTATCGGTAAGGGCAAGGTTGAAGAGGTAAGCCTGATTGCCCATGAGGAGGAAGTTGATACAGTGATTTTTAGCCATGACCTCTCCGGAACGCAGCAGCGTAACTTAGAGGATGCCATCGGCAAGAAAACCCTTGACCGCACCCAGCTGATCCTGGATATCTTCAGCCGCCGGGCAAGGAGCCCGGAGGGAAAGATGCAGGTGGAGCTTGCCCAGCTGCAATACCTGCTTCCCCGTTTAACAGGTAAAGGTATAGTTCTTTCACGTTTAGGAGGGGGTATCGGCACGCGCGGCCCGGGTGAGCAGAAGCTGGAGGTTGACCGCCGGCAGATCAGAAAAAGAATTGATAAACTAAAAGGTGACCTGAAGGCGTTCAGGTCGCACCGCCTGGTTACGCACAAAAGAAGAAAAGAAAATAACCTGCCTTCGGTGGTCTTGGTGGGATATACGAGCGCGGGCAAGTCCACCCTGCTTAACCTGTTGGCCGGGGCAAGCCAAATCACCTCGGAAAAACTCTTTACTACCCTGGATCCCCTTTCAAAAAGCCTGCAGCTATCCAGCGGGCAGAATATAATCCTTTCCGACACAGTGGGATTTCTGCATGAACTTCCCCATCATTTGATCGAGGCCTTCAAGGCAACATTAGAGGAGGTCAGAGAGGCGGATCTCCTGGTCCATGTTTTAGACGCGCATGACCACCGGCTTTACCAGCACAACCAGGCAGTACAAAGCGTGCTGGAGGAGTTGGGTTGTCAAGATAAACCTCTGATAACCGCCTTAAACAAGATCGACCTGTTGGAAGACCGCAGCTGGCTGGAGGTGTTAAAAAAGGAGTTCGGCCAGGCAGTATTGATTTCAGCCAAGAGCGGGGAGAACCTGGATATGCTTATAAGCGGGATTGAAGGGCATTTCCTGGGCCTGATGCTCAATTTAAAAATACTTATTCCCCATAGCCGTATGGAACTGGTGGATTTTTTCTACCGGCAGGCGAAGGTAAATAAGATCGATTATCTGCAGGAGGGCATCAGGATCTCCTTGAGCATTTCCCGCCAGCTTTATTCTTCCCTTGTTTCGGATAAGGATATAAAGATCATTGATTAGCACTCTAAGTATTTAAGTGCTAATTTTATTGACAAAGAAACAATTTGTGTTAAAATTATTCCTCAGCGTTTAAAAACCCCAAGCGTCTATAATGAGAACAAATGGTGCGTAATACCGATTACAGTTCCCGAAGAAAATCAGTGTTGAGCGCCGCGATCAACCGTCATATCAAGAACGCTCTTCCTGTGGCCAGCGATGATATCGCCAGGGAGTTTGATCTTTGTTCGGCGACTATCAGGAATATATTCTCCGAACTTGAGGAGTCAGGATACCTTAAACATCCTTATACCTCAGGCGGCAGGATCCCCACCGGCAAAGGTTACCGTTATTATGTTGATTTTCTTGTGCAGCAGATGGAGCTTATAGATGAGGAGAAGCAGCACATCGTAAAGGATTGCAAAAGAAAGATACGCAGGCTTGAGGATGCCCTTGAGAATACCTCTGAGGTCATCTCCGAGATCACGCATTACGCCGGAATTGTTTCTTTTCTGGAATGGCAGGATAAGATATTTTACAAGGGGATCAGCCGGATACTGGACCAGCCGGAGTTCAGGGATGTTGATAAGATCCGCATGCTGGTCAGGCTGATGGAAGATAAGGCAAGGCTGCTGGATATCGTCAACCGGGATTTTACCGGGAAAGTCAGAGTTTACATCGGCAGCGAACTGGGTTTCCCGGAAATGGAGAACTGCTCGCTGATCGTTTCCACTTATAAGCTTAAGAACCGGCCTTCGGGAAGGCTGGCGGTATTGGGGCCTATGCGCATGGATTATAACCATATTATCCCTGCTTTGGAGTATATTTCCGATGTACTCACCGATGTTTTAAGTACTATGTAAAGATGGATGAGCTGAAGAAGAACCACAAAGAGGAAAAAACAGTCACCCTTAAGGAATCCGAATACCTCCAGCTTAAAGAGGAGGCGGATAAATGTAAAGAATCCCAGGATAAGCTGATACGTTCCCAGGCGGATTTTGAGAATCTGCGCAAGCGCCTTGAGAAGGACAAGCTGGAATTCCTTAAATATGCCAATGAGGGGGTGCTCCTTGAGCTGCTGAATGTCCTTGATGACCTTGAGCGCACGATAAATTTAGCGGAAGACGGCCATGAGGACCTGAATGCTTTTCTAAAAGGGGTGGAGATGATCCTGGCGCACCTCTACGATATACTTAAGGAGCATGGGGTAAGTCCCATTGAGGCCGAGGGCAATGGTTTTGACCCGCATTATCATGAAGCATTGATGCAGGTGGAAAACAATGATCTGCCGGAGCACACGATAGTGGAGGTTTTGCAAAAAGGATACTTAATGAATGAGCGGGTGATCAGGACCGCCAAGGTAAAGGTTTCCAAGAAAACAGGAGGTTAATTATGGCAAAGGTAATTGGTATTGATCTGGGGACATCTAATTCAGCAGCCGCGGTAATGGAGGGAGGCAGGCCGGTGATCATTCCTTCGGCAGAAGGAGCCGGGGTTGCCAGCGGGAAGGCATTCCCTTCTTTTGTCGCTTTTACCAAGGATGGCCAGCGTTTAGTCGGTGAGCCGGCAAGACGCCAGGCAGCTATAAACGCCGAAGGCACAATACAAGCGGCAAAAAGAAAGATGGGCACGGATTTTAAATTCAAGGTTTACGGAAAAGAGTATACCCCACAGCAGATATCCTCTTTTATCCTGCAGAAGATAAAGCAGGATGCCGAGGCGTATCTGGGGGATAAGGTTGAAGAGGTAGTAATTACCTGTCCGGCGTATTTTGACGACAACCAGAGGACAGCTACTAAGGATGCCGGAGAGATTGCGGGTTTGAAGGTTTTGAGGATCATCAACGAGCCTACCGCGGCCTGCCTTGCTTACGGCCTGGAAAAAGCGGGAAAAGAATTAAAGATCATGGTCTTTGATTTTGGCGGAGGCACTTTGGATGTTACGATCATGGAAATGTGGAAAGAAGGTGGTTTTAAAGTCATGGCCACCAGCGGCGATACGCAATTAGGCGGCACGGATATGGATAATGCCCTGATCGATTACATCACCAAAGAGTTCAAACGCGATACGGGGATTGACCTCAAAAACGACAAGATGGCCATCCAGAGGGTGCGCGAGGCAGCGGAAAAAGCCAAGGTTGAATTATCCAGCACGCTTACCACGGATATTAACCTTCCCTTTATTACCGCGGATGCCAGCGGCCCAAAACATTTGACTATGACGATCAACCGCGCCAAGCTTGAAGAGTTGGTCGGCCCGATCATCGACCGTTGCCGTCATCCGCTTGAGCAGGCTTTAAAGGACGCGGCCGCCGCTTTTGAAAAAGAAGGTATTACTACTTTCGGCGAAAAAGGGGTGGATAAGATCATTATGGTCGGCGGGCCTACGCGCATGCCGATAGTCCAGAAATTCGTTGAGGATTATTTCGGGAAAAAGATCGAGCGCGGTGTGGATCCCATGGAATGCGTTGCGCTGGGGGCGGCTGTCCAGGCGGCGATCATCAAGGGGGATGTTAAAGACGTGTTGCTGCTTGATGTGACTCCTCTCTCCCTGGGCATTGAGACATTGGGAGGGGTAAATACCAAACTGATCGACCGGAATACCACCATACCCACGCGTAAATCCCAGACCTTTTCAACTGCCGCTGATAATCAGACAGCGGTGACTATCCGGGTGATCCAGGGGGAGCGT
>SCRK01000137.1 GCA_004298075.1 bacterium
CCCGCCGGTATTGAATACCAGCATATGCTGGCTAAGACCATTGGTGAGGTAGCCCGGCTTAAGAAAGAAGCTAAAGTTAAACTTGAAGAAGCGGCGCTTAATGACCAAAAAGAACATTTAAGCGAAGTTACCTCCAAGATCTATTATGTCCGGCGCAACACCAAAGAGATGGTTAAACTTCTGGAAAAGGCATCCAAGCTTGAAGGGGAAAAGAGGGCGGAGCTTTATTTTAAAGAGCTTAAACCCTTGATGGAACATATCCGTAAGCACGTGGATATGCTGGAATGCGTTGTTTCCGATGAGCACTGGGACCTGCCTAAATACAGGGAGATGCTGTTCGTAAAATAAACGCGGAATCAGTATTTTCAAAATAGGGACTTATCACCGCAGGGGATGAGTCCCTATTTTACTTCTTGCGCAGGCCTAAAAAATACTTGTATAGGCGCATAAAACGGTGTAATATGTCAACTTAAATAAGCTGCTAAAGGGCCGCTTTTTTATCCTTCCTGAGTCTAGCCGAAGGAAAAAAACCGTTTCCAATTCTTATGGTTAATAAAGAAAAATTAGCGCAATTTGGCCTTTACGACCCTCGTTTTGAGCATGATTCCTGCGGCGTGGGTTTCGTTTGCAATATTAAAGGTAAGCAGTCAAACGAGATCATCCGGCAGGGGTTAGAGGTATTACGCCGGCTGGCGCACCGCGGGGCAACGGGTGCCGACCCTAAGACCGGAGACGGCGCAGGCATCCTTTTCCAAATGCCGCATGAATTTCTGGCCGCAGCAAGCGAAAAATCCGGGATCAAGCTGCCGGATTTAGGCAATTACGGAACAGGCCTGGTGTTCCTTCCGCGGGATCCCAATGAGCGCGCATTTTGCAAGAAAACTTTTGAGAAAATCGTAAAAGAAGAAGGTCAAACGGTTTTAGGCTGGCGAGCTGTGCCGGTAGATAATTCGGATATCGGTAAGACCGCCCAAGATACCGAGCCGGTAATTGAACAGATCTTTGCCGGGCGCGGCAAGAGCCTGAAGACAGAGCTGGGCTTTGAAAGAAAGCTCTACATTATCCGCAAGCTGGTTGAAAACGAGATCCGTCTTTCAAAAATAAAGCAAAAATCATTTTTCTATATCACTAACCTTTCCTGCCGCACCCTTTCCTATAAAGGCCTGCTTATGCCGCATCAGGTGGAGAATTTCTTCCTGGATCTAAAAAATGATACCTTAAAAAGCTGCCTCTGCCTGGTGCATTCCCGTTATTCAACCAACACTTTTCCTACCTGGGATTTAGCCCAGCCGTTCAGGTTTTTAGCGCATAACGGAGAGATCAATACTTTGCGCGGTAATATCAACTGGATGAAGGCGCGCGAAGGTTTGCTTAAATCAGAGTTTTTCGGAAAGGATTTAAAGCGTATTTATCCGATAATTGTTTCCGGGGGAAGCGATTCGGCGATGTTGGATAATGTGTTTGAGCTTTTAATGCTTGCCGGACGCTCTTTACCGCACGCGATGATGATGCTTATCCCTTCTGCCTGGGAGCAGAACCAGCTTTTGGATGAAAAGGTGCGCTCTTTTTACAAATATCATACCTGCTTTATGGAGCCCTGGGACGGCCCGGCGGCAATTGCCTTTACCGACGGGGCGCGTATCGGAGCTGTGCTGGACAGGAACGGCTTAAGGCCCGCGCGCTATATCGTTACAAAAAAAGATTTTGTGGTCATGGCTTCGGAGGTCGGGGTTTTAGATATCCCGGCGCAAGACATTGCCTTTTCAGGCAGATTAGAGCCGGGGAAAATTTTCTTCATCGATACGCAGGCGGGCGCGATAATCCAGGATGAGGATATTAAGCAAGAGATGAGCCGCCGGAAGCCATATTCAGAGTGGTTATCTAAAAATGTGATCGAGCTGGATAAACTGGAGAAGAAAGCTGTCAAAAAAGACTCTTTTGAGACCCTGGTCCAGATGCAGGCCTTTGGCTACAGCAAAGAGGACCTGAAGTTCCTCATCAAACCTATGGTTGAGCTTGGGCAGGAACCAGTCGGCTCAATGGGGAATGATTCCCCTCCTGCCGTGCTTTCCAGTAAACCGCAGTTACTTTTTACCTATTTTAAGCAGCTTTTCGCCCAGGTTACCAATCCGGCGATCGACCCTATCCGTGAAGAGTTGGTGATGAGTTTAGAAACTTATCTTGGCCCCAGCAAGAATATCTTTGAGGAAACCCCTCAACATTGCCATAAATTATTGGCCAGGCGGCCGATCCTTACCAATGAGGAATTAGAAACCATCAAAGCAATTAAAAAAGGCGGTTTTAAAACTAAGACGATTTCGTTGTTGTTCAAGGTATCTTTAAAAGAAGGATTTGCTAAAACGCTTGAGCAAATTTGTAAAGAAGCAGCTAAAGCCATCCAAGATGGATATACCTTTATAATATTGAGCGACAGGGGGGTGGATAAGGAGCATGCGGCAATCCCGGCGCTTTTGGCAGTGGCGGCAGTGCACCATCATTTAGTCAGGAATTCTTTACGTACACAGATCAGCATTATCTTAGAGAGCGCTGAACCCCGCGAGGTGCATCATTTTGGCCTGCTCTTTGGTTACGGAGCGGATTGCGTTAATCCATATTTAGGTTTTAAGGCTGTTGAGTATCTGGTTACACAGGGAGAAGTTCAACTTGATATCAAGCAGGCGCTTTATAATTACGTAAAAGCCATTAATAAGGGCATCTTAAAGATACTTTCCAAGATGGGGATCTCCACTTTGCAGAGTTACCGCGGCGCGCAGATATTTGAAGCGCTCGGCCTGCACGAGGATGTGATCAATAACTATTTCCCCGGCACGGTTTCCCGTATCGCCGGAGTAAGATTAGAGGAAATCGCCAGGGAAACGATTTTACGCCACAGGCAGGCGTATCCCGGGAGAATTACCGAGATTCCCCAGCTTACTAACGGCGGATTGTATCAGTGGAGAAGGGACGGGGAATTTCATCTTTGGAACCCGGAGAGTGTCGCCGCTTTGCAGGATGCCTGCCGCAATAATGAC
>SCRK01000138.1 GCA_004298075.1 bacterium
ACGATAGTCGTGCCCCGGCAATTCAAGGAGCAGGTATTCGACGTATTATTCAGAGCGCCTTCCGTAACTTATCGCCGGCCGGGCAGCGGAAAAATAAGGCTAAACAAAATCGTCATTGATGCCGGCCACGGCGGCAATGATCCCGGGGCAATAGGAAGAAGCGGATTAAAAGAGAAGATCGTTAACCTGGACATAGCCAAGAGATTAAACACCCTTTTGAGGGAAGAGGGGGTGCAAACAGTGCTCACCCGTTCAAGCGACAGATTTATTCCGCTCTCTACGCGGGTAAGCATCGCCAATAAGTCAGGCGCCGACCTCTTTGTCAGTATCCATTCAAATGCCAACCGCTCGCGCTCCATAAGCGGTTTTGAGGTTTATTATGTAGCTCCCAGCGTCAGCGATACCAAGAGGGCTGCTTTTACCACCAGGAACGCCCAGCTAAATCTAAAGAACGCTGTTTTTAGCGGCAGCTCCCCGGAGCTGCGGGCCATTGTCTGGGATATGATCTATACGAACAGCCGGGTTGAATCAATAGAGCTGTCGTATTCATTATGCAGGCTAATGGATTCCTGTATCGACGCTAATATCCTGGGGGCAAAAGGCGCGCGCTTCCAGGTGTTAAAGGGGGTAAGGATGCCCGGGGTATTGATCGAGATCGGTTTTGTCTCTAATCCAAACGAGGAGAGATTATTAAGGACCAGCGCCTACCGTCAAAAATTAGCTGAAGGTATATTAGAAGGTATCAGGGCATATTCGCAGGATAAGGCATTGGTGGAGGCGGGTTCAAGATGAAATCAATAGGGGTTTTTGATTCCGGGGTAGGCGGCTTGACAGTGGTTAAAGAGTTGATCCGCCAGCTGCCCAATGAAAACATAGTTTATTTCGGAGACACCGCGCGCGTGCCTTACGGGATCAAGTCGCGTGAAACAGTCATCCGTTTTTCCATTGAGAACATACTCTTCTTATTAAAGCAGGATGTTAAGCTCATCTGCGTTGCCTGTAATACCGCGTCCAGTTTTGCTTTACCGGTGATCAAGAACCATTTCCGCGTTCCTATCGTCGGGGTGATCACCCCCGGGGTAAGAGAAGCGGTTTACGCCTCCAAGAACAAACGTATCGGGGTGATCGGGACAAAGGGGACGATCAAAAGCCGCACTTATGAAAATGAGATCAAACAGCTTGACCCCAAGGTTAAAGTTACGGCAGCAGCCTGCCCATTATTTGTGCCTTTTGTTGAGGAGGGCTGGCTTAAGGGTGAGGTTGTTTTAAGCGTGGTTAAAACTTATCTTAAACCCCTGCGCCAGGCGGGTGTGGATACGGTGATCTTAGGCTGCACGCATTATCCGCTGCTGGCGCCGGTGATCCAGGAGGTTTTAGGCAAAAATATTACCCTGATCGATTCCGCCAAGCAGGTTGCCTTTGAAGTAAAAAAGATCCTGGCCAGCGAGGATATGCTCCAGCGTTCAAAAGGCGGCAGGCACAGATTTTACGTCAGCGATAACCCTGAATGGTTCAGCTCATTGGCGGAGAGATTCCTGGGCAGGCAGTTAAAGGATGTGAGGAAGGTGGAGAATGTATAAGTTAAAGGTTGAAGGGAATTTCAGTTCAGCGCATAATCTGCGGGGCTATAAAGGAAAATGCGAGGATCTCCACGGCCATAACTGGCGGGTTGAGATCACCGTGCGGTCCGCGGATCTGGATAAGATCGGGATGCTCCAGGATTTCAAATACCTAAAAAAAGAATTGAACGCCGTTCTTGAAGAGCTGGATCATAAGTATTTGAATAAGCTGGCCCAATTTAAGAAAATAAATCCCACATCCGAGAATATCGCCAAATATATTTACGATCAGCTTAAAACAGGGATCCCTTTGCTTAATTCCGTTACCGTCTGGGAGAACTCTACAAGCTCTGCCACTTATGAAGAGTAGAAGGCCTAAACAGGCGGTAGTCCTCTTATCCGGCGGCCTGGATTCAGCCGTAGCTTTGTATTACGCTAAAGCAAAAGGGTATAAGTGCCTTTGCCTTATCTTTGATTACGGCCAGAGGCACAAGAAGGAGATCCTCCAGGCGCAAAAGATCGCTAAAGCAGCCGGGTGCTCTTATAAAATCCTGAAAATAAGCTTTCCCTGGAAAGGGTCAGCCCTTTTAGACAAAAAAATAAAAATTCCCGAAAAGATCTCCGCCGGGATTCCCGTTACTTATGTCCCCGGGCGCAATATCATATTCTTGAGTTTTGCTATCTCCCTGGCGGAAGCCCTTAAAGCCAAGGCGGTCTTTATCGGCGCGCACTCCCAGGATTATTCCGGTTATCCTGACTGCCGTCCGGAATTCCTAAGCGCTTTTAGCAGGATGGCTAAAGCCGGCACCCTGGGAAGGTATGAGATCCTGGCACCTTTATTATATAAAAATAAATCCCAGATCATCATGATGGGGGAAAAACTTGGTGTTCCGTTCGGCCTGACCTGGTCATGTTACAGCGGGGGAAAAGCCCCGTGTGGAAAATGTGACAGCTGTCGTTACCGGGCCAAGGGTTTTAAAAGAGCCGGTGAGGTTGACCCTTTAATAAAATGAATAAAGCCAAGATAGCCGAAGTTTTTGACAGCGTGCAGGGTGAAGGTATCTACCTGGGGGAGAAGCAGATATTCGTGCG
>SCRK01000139.1 GCA_004298075.1 bacterium
GGCCTTAAAGGATTATTACAAGAAGCAGGGAAAGCCCGTGCCTTTTGAAGATAAAGGCCATGCCCATGAAGGGGAAACCTGTTTATAGGCAGTTATGTTGACAAAAGCCCAAATACGTAGTAAAATTCTCTTGAAATTAAAAACTCAGAAGGAGGAAGACCGAAACCGAAAAAGTAAGCTTATTCAGGATAAACTTTTAAGGAATAAGGTTTTTAGGAAGGCGAAGATAGTTATGTTTTACATCGCCTTTGGCGGGGAAGTAAATACGGAAGAGATGATCAAGGAAGCCAAGAAAATAGGCAAGCTTATATGCGTGCCGATTTGCAGAAAAGATAAAGAAACTATGCAGCCAGCCATATTAGAAGACCACGCGAAATTAAAAGTAGGCCCTTACGGGGTTTGGGAGCCGGTAGCCGAAACTCTGGTTAAGCCGGAGGATCTGGATCTTATTATTACTCCCGGTTTAGCTTTTGATAAAAAAGGCAACCGTCTGGGCCGCGGCAAGGGTTACTACGACCGCTTCTTATGCAAGCTTTCTGATAGGACACATTCCATAGGCCTGGCTTTTGACTTCCAAATCTTGCCTCTAATCCCCACCACCGCGCACGATGTGAGCGTAAACAAAGTTATCTTCTCCTAAAACTCCTGTAGAAGTTCTACAAGCAGGCCAAAAGGGAGGATAGAAATGATTCTCAACATAGCGATACTTATAGTTATTGCGATAGCCGCCACATATTCCGGTTATTTCTTAAGGAAGCATATTGCTGAAAAAAAGTTAAAAAGCGCCGAAGCGGAAGCTGAGCATATTCTGGAGGCCGCCAAAAAGGAGATCCTGGATAAACGCCGGGAGGCTGAACTGGAGGCCAAAGATCTCTTGTACCGTATGCGCCAGGATTTTGAGCACGAGACAAAAGACCGCAAGCAGGAGATCACCAACCTTGAGCGCAGGCTTACCCAGAAAGAGGAGAATATTGACCGCAGGCTGGACCTAATGGAAACTAAAGAAAAAGAGATCGACCTGCGCAATGGCAATCTTAAGAAGCAGGAGGATGGTTTAAAAGTAAAAGAGGGCCAGCTGCATGCTTTAGTTGCCGAAGAGAAGGAGAGGCTGCAAAAGATATCCTCCCTTTCCGCTGAAGAGGCAAAGCATATACTGCTTAGCCGCCTTAATGAGGAATTAAATAATGAAAAGGCGGTATTTATCAGGCGCCAGGAGGAGGAGGCGCGCAGTGCCGCGGATAAAAAAGCCCGCGAGATCGTTAGCCTTGCCATCCAGCGCTGCGCCGCGGAGCACACCGTGGAGTCAACGGTAAGTGTGGTAAACCTGCCTAATGACGAAATGAAGGGCAGGGTTATCGGACGCGAAGGAAGGAATATCCGCGCCTTAGAGATGGCAACGGGGGTTGACGTGATCATTGACGATACCCCGGAGGCGGTTACTTTATCCGGATTTGACGCGGTGAGGCGGGAGATCGCCCGTTTGAGCCTTGAAAAGCTGATCTCCGACGGAAGGATCCATCCCGGCCGCATCGAAGAGATAGTTGAAAAGACCAAGAAGGAGATGGATGAAAAGATCCGCGAGGAGGGTGAGCGGGCGGCTTTTGATACCGGCGTTAATGGTTTGCATCCTGAGATAATCAAACTTCTTGGCCGGCTTAAATACCGCACCAGCTACGGCCAGAATGCCCTGCAGCATTCCAAGGAGGTTTCATACCTGCTGGGGGTGATGGCTTCAGAGTTGGGGCTGGATTTTAAATTAGGCCGCAGGATCGGGCTTTTGCATGACATAGGTAAGGCCGTAGACCATCAGGTTGAAGGCACGCACGCCAAGCTGGGCGCGGAACTGGCCAAGAAATATAATGAATCCG
>SCRK01000140.1 GCA_004298075.1 bacterium
AAAGGATCTGATCAAGGATCTGAACAAGGCATATTGCGACGAATGGCTGGCATTTTATCTTTACTGGTATATGGCCCAGATAGTTTCCGGCCGCGCCTATGAAGATATACAGGAGATGCTTAATAAAATAGCCAAGGATGAATTGGAGCATGCTGGTGAATTAGCTGATCTGATCACAAAACTAGGTGATGTTCCGGTAGCTAACCCTATGGATTTAGAAAAAGGGGCCAATTTCCCCTATCTTACGCCGCCGAAAAACACCGCGGATATCAACCGGATCATCCGCATTGTCGCAGAGGCAGAGGCAGGGGCGATTGAGGTGTACAATAAGATCGCCAAGAAGACCTTCGGCAAGGATAATGTTACTTATCAGCTGGTCACGCATATATTGGCCGAAGAGGTAAATCACGAAGAGATATTTGAGAATTTACAGGAGAGATAATAGGAGAAAGCTATGTCAAAGGTAACTGTTGATGCTTCTACATGCGTAGGCTGCGGTTTGTGCGAGCAGTCATGCCCGGAGGTTTTTGAGGTGCAGGGTGACGGTATCGCCCATGTTAAGGCGCAAGGCTGCGCCAGTTGCAATTTGCAGGAGGTAGCTGATTCCTGCCCGGTCAACGCCATAAAAGTAAGCGCGTAAATTAAATAGCAAAAAAATGGGGTCAGAATTAATTAATTCTGACCCCATCTTTATTTTCGCCCGGTTACCTTATCTGCTGGATTTTTTGATCAGATCTTCAGTAAAGTTATTGAAATAATTCTGCTTTTTCTCAAGGAGGAGCTTTGCGGCGAAATCCTTTTTCTCCTTGGCAAAACGTGCTTCATCAATAGGGGTTTTGGATTTTACCTTGATGATGTAGAATCCCGCCGGAAGCGAGATGATCCGGCTCGCCCGGCCTTCTTTTAAACCGTAGGCTGTATCCCAGAAAACCTGCGTTGCCCCAAGCCCTTCAATAAATTCCCCGTATTTAAATAATCCCGTAGAACCCGTTTTCAGCCCGATCCCGCTCCCGGCTGCCAGGAGATCTTCTGTGGCAAGCTTGCTCTGGCACTCCTTGATCTTTTCCTCGGCTGATTTTCGGGCGGCCTCCTGTATAAATGTTCGTTTTACCTTATCCTTTATTTCGTTTAATTCCGGGATACGCGCCTCCGTTTTTTCTTTATTCAGGACCGTCGGCTCCTTGAACATAGCTTTGTTATCCCGGTAGAAATCGGCGGTCTCTTTTTCGGTAGGGGATATATTTTTGGCAAAATCAGAGATAAGGCCGGCAACATAATAAATGCTTATCTGTTGATTTAGCTTGGCGTATTCATCTTTTATCTGCTCATCGCTTAGAGTAACCTTATCAGTTACCTGTTTATAGAGTTTGGAGAGGATCAGGTTCTGCCGGATCAGCTCCTCAAATATCCGCGGCTGGACGCGCAGGTAATAGCGCAAGACCTCATTATAAACTTTATTGTTGAACGCGCCTTTGGATTGAAAGATAGGGGAACTTTCGATATCCTTGATGATCTCTTTGTCGCTGGCAGTTATGCGGCGTTTCCTTGCCTCGGCCAACAATACCAGCCTCTGCCAGCCTTGAGACTCAAAGTCCAGGTATTGCTGGATCTCATCCAGTTTATCCCCGAATTGCAGCCGCGCGATTATTTTTTCCCCGGCTATCGCATCCCGGAGCTGGATATATGAAATATTACGGCCGAATATCTTTCCTGCCGGCGCGCTCTCCTGGCGGCTGCGCAGCGCTCCGCTAAATCCCCAGAAAGTAAATGCCGGGATAATGATTATGGCCAGGCCTATCCAGACCTTCTTGGCGGTTTTCTTATTGCGTAAGACTCTTAACATTTTTCCCTCCCTTTATATTGATTAATTATAAGGCAAAATGTGAAGATTGCAAATGTAAATTCAACCGGCAGCGGGTCCTGCCACTTAAAATGGGGTCAGAATTATTTTTTATAAAAAATAATTCTGACCCCATTTTTCCTGTTAGATTTCCCTTACTTTTTCGTCAATTGTAAGGAAGGGGATAAACGTATGTCCATCAATAACTGGCCGAAGGAGGACAGGCCCAGGGAAAAGCTGCTTAAGAACGGGGAGCATACCTTGAGTGATTCCGAGCTGCTGGCTATCATCTTGGGGAAAGGAGTAAAAGGCCAAAGCTGCCTGGATTTAGCAAGAAAGATTTTGGAAAGATTCCGGGGTTTCCGCAATATGGGCAAGGCGGATTTAGGCCATTGGAAGGCATTAAAGGGTTTGGGGGAGGCCAAGATCAGCCAGATAAAGGCT
>SCRK01000141.1 GCA_004298075.1 bacterium
GCTAACCTGGCGATCGTCTCCGCTTCAATATTCACTCCGGTGCGGCTTGCGATATTATAAAGAATGATCGGGATAGCCACTGACTGAGCAACGGCTTTAAAATGCTCATATAATCCGGCTTGAGTTGGACGGTTGTAATATGGCGAAACCTGTAAAGACGCATCCGCTCCGGCTTTGGCTGCCGCTTGAGTAAGCATGATCGCCTCGGCTGTAGAATTTGAGCCTGTGCCGGCGATCACGGGGATCCTTTTACCAACCTGATCAATGGCGATCTCGATCACCTTCTCATGTTCATCAAAGCTTAAGGTAGCGGATTCCCCGGTTGTGCCGCAGGGCACGATTCCGCTGGTGCCGTTTTTGATCTGGAAATCGATCAACTCCCTTAATTTTTTCTCGTCAACTTTACCGTTAGAAAAAGGCGTGACTATGGCTACGATCGAGCCTTTAAACATAATACTCTCCTTTGTAAACTATTTTTGCGCTGCCTTCCAGCCATACATCCCGAAAACTCTTATTATCTTTCTTGAAATAAACCTTCAGTTCTTCTCCTCCCCGTGTTCTAACTTTAACCAGCCTGTCTAAACCGCTCTTCAAAGCAAAGATCAGCCCTGAAGCAACGCTTCCGGTGCCGCAGGCCAGGGTTTCATCCTCAACCCCTCTTTCATAAGTGCGGATAACGATGAGATCATTGCCTTTTACCTCCGCAAAATCAACATTTGTTCCGGCGGGAGAAAATTTCGCGTGAAACCTGATACTGCGGCCGATATTCGCCACATCAATATTATTAATGCCGTTTACAAAAACTACCGCGTGCGGAACTCCGGTGTTTATAAAATTAACCCTGATCCTCCTGCCATTTACTTTTAAAGGGATATCTAATCTTATGCCTTTAGGTTCGGTAAGCCGGATCCTCACTCGGCCTCGGCCAACTTCGGTATTGATCGCGCCTGCTTTAGTGAATATTCTGCCCTTTATTTTCCCCCCGAATAAAGCCGCGCACCTGGCACCGTTACCGCACATTGAGGCCTCCGAGCCATCGGCATTAAAAATACGCATGCGTAGATCCGAATTTTTTAGTTTATTAAGCAGGATCAATCCATCGGCTCCTATCCCGAACTTTCTATCGCACAATGACCTGGCTAACGCGGGAATGCGCCGGACGGGTTTTTTATCAATGATGATAAAATCATTTCCTGAAGCCACCATTTTGGTAAATTTTATTCTCTTCATTTTATTTAATCGCCGGGGTCAGCTCATTACGGACCAAATCCGCGTAACTCTCCCTTTGCCTGATCACAAATACCTTGTCCTTAGCCACCATAACCTCTGCCGCCTTTAGCCGCGAATTATAATTACTGGACATGCTAAATCCATATGCCCCAGCGCTCATTACCGCCAGATAATCGCCTTCCCTGACTTTGGCGATCTTCCTTTCTTTTGCCAGAAAATCCGCGCTTTCACAGATCGGGCCGACCACATCCGCTTTTTCAGTCCCGGAGGCCTTGCGTAAAGGCAGGATATTATGATGGGCGGAATACAGCGCCGGACGGATAAGGTCATTCATTCCTCCGTCTACAATGATGAATTTCTTCTTGGGCGTATTTTTAATATATAAAACTTTTGCGATCAGGATCCCGGCATTACCGGTAATAAACCTGCCCGGCTCCATAATTATCTTCAGGCCGGTTTTCTCTAAAAGCGGAATGATTTTACCGGCGTAAATCCGGGCAGTCTGAGGGGTCTCATTATCGTAGATGATCCCCATGCCTCCGCCGATATTCAAATATTCGAGGGTGATACCTTTTGATCTCAACTTTTTAATAAAACTCGTTACTTTTCTTATTGCCGCCACAAAGGGCGCGCTTTCGGTGATCTGTGAGCCGATATGGATATGCAGGCCGCATATATCCAGATTTTCAAACTTAGCGCGCAAAAACAGGATCCTGTAGGCGCTCTCCAGATCGATCCCGAATTTATTCGTAATTTTCCCGG
This sequence comes from bacterium, assembly GCA_004298075.1. Taxonomy (GTDB): domain Bacteria; phylum Omnitrophota; class Gorgyraeia; order Gygaellales; family Profunditerraquicolaceae; genus UBA6249. The sequence continues at coordinate 1,993 of SCRK01000141.1, forward strand.
TTGTGATAAATTTATGGGTTTTGGCTTCCACATCCGGGTTTATGCGAATGGCCACGCGGGTAATTTTATTAAGTTTGCGGGCAATGCGGTTAATATTCTCCAGTTCGGGCAAAGATTCAGCGTTAAAAAACAAGATCCCTTTACTTATGGCTGTGGCGATCTCTTTATCGGTTTTGCCTACGGAGGCATAGACTATTTTTTTTGCCGGGCATCCTACTTTCAAAGCCCGGAATAACTCTCCTCCTGAAACAATATCAAGTCCCGCCCCTTGTTTTACCAGGGC
>SCRK01000142.1 GCA_004298075.1 bacterium
TATTTATCTGACGCAGGAAGGATATGAAAAGTTAGCCGGCGAACTGGAGCATTTAAAAACAGTCAAGCGCCGCCAGCTTTCCAAGGCAATAGGGGAGGCAAGGGCGCACGGGGATATCAGTGAGAACGCCGAGTATGACGCGGCAAAGGATGCCCAGGCCCATAATGAGAAACGGATCAGGGATCTGGAGGATAAGCTGGCGCGGGTGCGCATATTGGACAGGAATATCCCGCAGGACCAGGTTTTGATCGGCGCGACGGTGAAGTTAAAGGATATGGATACGGAGGAGGAGTTGGAATACACTTTGGTCTCCGAGTTGGAGTCGGATTTTAGCCAGGGAAAGATTTCCGTGACCTCTCCGGTGGGCAGCGGTTTGCTTGGCCATAAGGAAAATGAGGTTGTGGAGATCAGGATCCCGGCCGGGACATTAAAATATAAAATAATAAAGATATCGCGATAGGTAAATATGGATAAATTCATGCGGGAGGCGATCAAAGAGGCAAAAAAGGGATTAGCCGAAGGCGGCATACCGATCGGCTCGGTGCTGGTTAAGGCCGGCAGGATAATCGGCCGCGGCTACAATCGCCGGGTGCAGTTGTCTTCAGCGATCCTGCACGCGGAAATGGATTGCCTGCAGAATGCCGGAAGGCTCACAGGGTCGGATTACAAGAAATGCGTCCTATATTCCACGCTTTCCCCCTGCTCGATGTGCTCTGGCGCGATATTGCTTTACAAAATACCCAGGGTGGTCATCGGCGAGAACAGGACATTCAAGGGGCCCGAGGAGTATTGCCGGAAAAAAGGGGTCAAGATCAGGAATTTAAATTCGCCGGAATGCGTTCAATTGATGCGCGATTTTATAAAAGCGAAGCCTAATCTATGGAATGAGGATATAGGAAAATAAGGCGTGGAAGAAAAGATCGGCCATCTGAAGGTGCAGATTTTTAAGATCAAGAACAGGAGCGGTTACGCGGCTGTTTGTTTTGATCATCTTACCGAGGGCAAAACCCCGCAAGAGGCCTATGAGCGCATGGTTAAGGCCTTGCGCAGAAGCAACCGCAAGCAAATAACATAAACTATGGCGAAGATAAAACACTGGTTATTGCTTTCTCGTATTCCATTCTTAAGCGTAGTGATCCTTCCTTATGTTCTGGGAGCTTTGCTTGCGGCTGCGCTGACCGGGTTTTTCAGCTTTAAGATCTTTGTGCTAGGCTTATTCGCGTCGGTGCTGGTTCAATTGGCCGCGCATTACAACGGGGAGATATACGATATACAGGAGGACCGTCTCGGAGTAACTCTTGAGAAAAACTTTTTTACCGGCGGCAGCCTGATGCTGGTAGAAAAACTGATCCCGGAGAGGAAGGTTAAGTTCCTCTCCTACGCGGTAATTTTTCTTGCCCTAGTCATAGGGGTTATCCTCCGATTCTATTTTAAAACCGGAAGCTTGACCATTCCTCTGGGTGTTTCGGGACTGATCTGCGGATTTTTTTATTCCAAGCCGCCATTGCGCTGGGTAAGCCGGGGGACTGGCGAGCTGTTTATCGCCTATGCATTCGGCTGGCTGCCTGTGGCAGCGGGTTTTTATTTGCAGGCATCCAAGTTTGATCTTTTAACCACTTTGATCTCGCTGCCGATTGCCTGCAGCGTTACCAATATCATACTGATCAATGAATTCCCGGATCATCCGGCGGATAGATCGGCAGGCAAGCGCAATATCCTGGTGCGCATAGGCAAAGAAAAGGGAGCTGTTTTATACGCTGTGCTTACGGTTTTGGCAGGGCTCACATTTTTTTACGCGGTTTTTAGAGGTATTTCTTTTGCCAGCGCCGTATTTTACATACCGGTCCTGGCAATCGCGTTAAGATCGGCAGGCCTTATGCTA
>SCRK01000018.1 GCA_004298075.1 bacterium
TTAAAAAGAATGTTGAGATTAAGGTAAGGATACGCTATAATCATAAAGAATCTGCCGCTTTAGTTTCCCGTGTTAAGGGTAAGTTGAAGGTATCTTTCAGGAAACCGCAGTTTGCCATTACCCCCGGCCAATCCGCAGTTTTTTACGACAGGGATACGGTTTTGGGGGGAGGGATAATCGAGAAAGTTTTAGATTGAAATGATCAAGGAAGATAAAGAATTAGCCAGAAAGATCAAGGAATTAAAAAAGAAGCGCAACGCCATAATCCTGGCGCATAACTATCAGCTCCCGGAGGTGCAGGATATCGCGGATTACCGGGGGGATTCCCTGGAGCTTTCCCGGATCGCCGCTAAAACCGACGCCGAGGTGATCGTTTTCTGCGGGGTATATTTTATGGCTGAAACCGCCTCCATTCTCTCTCCTGACAAGAAAGTGATCATGCCGGATACATCCGCCGGATGCCCCATGGCCAATATGATGAATGCCCAGGACCTAAGGAAGCTCAAGCAAGAGCATCCGCAGGCAGTCGTTGTGGGTTATGTGAATACTTCAGCCGAGGTCAAGGCAGAGCTGGATTATTGCTGCACATCCACTAATGCCGTAGCGATAGTTAACGCCGTAGCGAAGGATCCCGCCTCCGGCGGAAAGAAAGAAATTATTTTTGTCCCGGATAAATACCTGGCTGATTATGTATCCAAGCAGAGCGGCAGGAAATTGATCTCCTGGCACGGTTTTTGTCCTACCCACGTAAAAATATTGCCGGAGGATGTAAAGAGAGAGAAGAAATTTCATCCTAAGGCCAAGGTTATGGTGCACCCGGAATGTCTCTCATCTGTGGTCAGCCTGGCGGACGCGGTGCTTTCTACCAGCCAGATGTCCAGATATGCCAGGGAAAATCCGGCAAAGGAATTTATTGTGGGTACGGAGAACGGGCTGATCTATCGCCTTAAGCAGGATAACCCGGGAAAGGAGTTTTATCCGGCATCCGAGCGCGCGGTATGCCCGAATATGAAACGCACCACGCAGGAAAAAGTCCTCTGGTCTTTAGAGGAGCTTAAGGAGGAGGTCAAAGTCCCCGAAGATATCAGAAAGAAAGCCCGCCTGGCTATAGACCGCATGTTGGCTATCGTTTAGATGAATATCCCGGTAGTTTATGAAGATGATTGGCTTCTGGTGGTCAATAAGCCTGCCGGTTTATTAAGCGTCCCTACGCCCAAGAATGAAGCACGTACTTTGACAAGTATTTTAAACCAGGATGCCCAAGAGCGCGGCTTAAAATACAGGCTGCACCCATGTCATCGCCTTGACCGGGATACAAGCGGGCTTATAATTTATGCCAAAGGCAAAAGCATCGAAAAGAAGATGGCGGATGCTTTCCGCGGCAGGTCGGTGCAAAAGAAGTACATTGCTTTTGTGCATGGTAAATTAGCGTATCCGGAGGGGCAAATTAGTTATCCCATAGAAGGAAAAAGCGCTCTTACAAAATATAAGGTAGTTAAGGAAAAAAGCAATTATAGCGTAGTAGAAGTTTATCCGGCCACCGGCAGGACCAATCAGATCCGTATTCATTTTAAGAATATCCAGCATCCTTTGGTTGGGGAGGATAAATTTGTTTTCCGTAAGGATTTTGCCTTGCGTTTTAAACGCGTTTGCCTGCACGCGGGATATTTAGAGTTTAAGCATCCTCAAACCGGCAATATCGTGGCGGTTGAGGCGCCTTTGTCCGCAGATATGCAAAAGTTTTTAGGAGATAACTAACCCTTAGGAGAGAAGGATGCACCTGCTGGATGTTTTGGTATTTGGTATCGTTGAAGGGATCACGGAGTTCCTGCCTATTTCTTCGACCGGCCACTTAATGCTGACCGCAAAACTTCTCCAAATCAACCAAACGGAATTTGTCAAAAGTTTTGAGATCGCTATTCAACTGGGAGCGATACTCGCTGTAGTTGTTTTGTACTGGGACAGGCTGATCAAAGGCTGGGAAATATGGAAACGGTTATTGATCGCTTTTGCGCCCGCGGCCCTGATCGGGGCATTGTTGTATAAAACCATCAAAAGATATCTTTTGGGCAATAATGAAGTAGTACTTTGGTCGTTATTTATCGGTGGGTTGTTTTTGATCATATTTGAGCTGTTTCACCATGAGAAAGAAGACGCAGTTGAGGAATTATCCGGTGTTTCTTATTCTCAGGCATTGATCATCGGTTTATTCCAATCCGTAGCGATGATTCCGGGTGTTTCCCGCGCCGCGGCTACGATTATCGGAGGGTTATTTGTAGGGCTGAAAAGAAAGACTATTGTGGAGTTCTCTTTTCTTCTGGCGGTCCCAACTATGCTTGCGGCAACAGCTTTAGATCTCTTTAAGAGCGCGCAGGTATTTAAATCGGAGCAGTTTGTTTCTCTCGGGGCAGGTTTTGTTATTTCATTTTTAACGGCAATTATCGCGATTAAATTCCTGCTCGCTTTCATTAAGCGTCACAGTTTTATTTCTTTCGGGGCCTACCGCGTAATCATTGCCCTGGTCTTTTGGTTCATTGTGAAATAAAGGGAGGAAGGCGCATGAGCATTGTAGTATTAGGCACGGTGGCATTGGATAGCGTAAAGACCCCTTTTGGCAAGCGTAAAGAACTTTTGGGGGGTTCCGCCGCGCATTTTTCCATGGCCGCCAGGCTTTTTACCGCGGTAAATCTGGTGGCGATCGTGGGAAAAGATTTTCCGGCCGAACACATCGCTTTTTTAAGAAGCAAAGGCCTGAATCTCACATCCCTGATCATAGATAAGGGAAAAACTTTCAGGTGGGAAGGTGAATACAGCGGGGATTTAAATACCGCCCTTACTTTGAATACCGAATTAGGAGTGCTTTCGGTGTTTAAGCCGAGCATCTCGGAAGCGCAGCGCAAGATAAAGAATATATTCCTGGCAAATGTTGACCCGGATATACAGGCTCATCTTTTGGCTAAGATGCGCGGTCCTGAGCTGGTAGGTTTAGACAGCATGAACTACTGGATCAATCATAAGCGCAGGGAATTGGTCAGGCTGCTTAAGCGCATAGATATCTATGTAGCTAATGACCAGGAGGCCCGCGTATTAAGCGGCCAGAGCAATTTAATCAAGGCGGCAAAAGCTTTAAGAGGTTACGGCCCCAGGATGGTGTTGATCAAAAAAGGAGAGCACGGGGTTTTGTTTTACAGCGATAGGTTTATTTTCTCCCTGCCGGCATATCCGGTGGAGGATGTAATTGACCCGACGGGAGCCGGGGATACCTTTGCCGGGGGGTTTATGGGTTACCTGGCCAAGGCAGGCAAGATAAACTCCATGAATTTAAAGAAGGCCTTAGGTTTCGGAACAGTTGCCGCCTCTTTCAATGTGGAGGATTTTGGTTTGAACAGGACCAGTAAACTAAAGCCCCAGGATCTGCAGAAGCGCATGGTCAGATTTAAGGAATGTTTTAATTTTAACATTTAAGG
>SCRK01000143.1 GCA_004298075.1 bacterium
CTTTATGCCAAATTCCAGATGCTCTCTTTGGACTATTTTACCCATAAGCGCGGCGGTGAGATGATCTCGCGGATCACCAATGACGCCAGGATCGTGGAGAACGCGGTTTCTTACGGTTCAACGGACCTGGTCTATCAGGGCCTGCAGGTAGTTATATTTTTTACCCTGACCTTATACATTTACCCCAAGTTTGTTATTTTTATTGTCCCGCCGCTGGCGATCCTGGGTTATATTATCTCTACCGTGGGGAAGAAACTGAGGAAACTTTCCAAGTCCTCCCAGGAGAAAATGGCGGATGCCAACTCCATACTTTACGAAAATATAATCGGGGCCCGCATCGTCAAGGGCTTTAGCATGGAAGAGTACGAGATCAATAAATTTAACAAGGTAAATAATGACTATTACCGCGTTTCCATGAAGTCCATCAAGCGGACACTGCTTTTAAGCCCGGTTACGGAAATATTGGGCTGTATCGCCGGTGTTTTTGTTTTTGTGCTTGGAGGAAGGGAGGTTATCGCCGGCAAGATCTCCTTCGGTGTTTTCGGTTTGTTCATCGGCTCGCTTTTATCGACCATCAGGCCGTTCAAGAAATTAAGCCAGGTAACCTCATTGAACCAGCAGGCAGCGGCAGCCGGCGAGCGTATCTACGAGGTCCTGGATGCCCAGCCTTCGGTGGTTGAGGCCCCCGATGCTCGGGAGCTTAAGGATTTCAGGAATAATGTTGTTTTTGATGATGTTTGGTTCAGTTATGCGGATAACCATGTGCTTAAAGGTGTAAATTTAGATGTTCCCCGCGGCTCTATGCTCGCGGTTGTCGGCCCCAGCGGCAACGGAAAAACCACCCTGCTGGATCTGATCCCGCGTTTCTACGATCCTAAGAAAGGCAGGGTAATGATCGATGGCGCGGATATCAAAGAGGTTAAATTAAAGTCATTACGCCGGCAGATCGGCATTGTTACCCAGGAGACGATACTTTTTAATGATTCGATAAGGGCGAATATCGCTTACGGCAGGCCTGACGCAGGCGAGGAAGAGGTTAAAAAGGCCGCGCTCCAGGCCAATGCCCATGATTTTATCATGCGCATGCCGCGGGGCTATGAGACGGTTATCGGGGACAGAGGGATGCGTATATCAGGCGGGGAACGCCAGAGGATCGCCATAGCCCGCGCTTTGCTTAAAAATCCTCCCATCCTGATCCTTGATGAAGCCACCTCCCAGCTGGATTCGGAATCAGAGCGTATCGTCCAGGAGGCGCTGGACCGGCTCATTCAGGGCCGCACGGTATTTGTCATCGCTCACCGGCTTTCCACGGTGAGGAACGCGGATAAGATCGTGGTCCTGGATAAAGGGGTGATCGTTGAAGCCGGAACCCACCTCCAATTGCTGGAAAAGGGCGGTTTGTACAAGCGGCTTTATGAGATCCAGGAGATACAATAACATTTGCAAATAGGTAAAATTTTGTTATAATTAAAAAATTAACTTTCCGCAGCGCAAGAGGCCGGAAAAGCATATCAACCAATAAAAGGGGGAGTAGAAACGTGCCATCAGAATTGATCAAACAGCTTTTGGAAGCAGGAGTGCATTTTGGGCACCAGACTAAGCGCTGGAATCCCAAGATGAAAAAGTTTATTTTCGGTTCAAGAAGCGGTATTTACATTATTGACCTGGAGAAGACCGAGGAGTGCGTAAACAGCGCCCGGGATTTCTTGATGGATATAACCTCAAAAGGGGAATTCGTCCTTTTTGTAGGGACAAAAAAGCAGGCTCAGGATGTGATCAAGCAGGAGGCAATACGCTGCGGCATGTATTATGTCACCGATCGCTGGCCCGGCGGGATGCTTACCAATTTTGCCACGATCAAAAAGAGCATCAACCGCCTGAAGGACATCGAAAAGATGCGCGTGGATGGGACATTTGAAAAGCTGACCAAAAAAGAGGTGGCTCGCCTGGAAAAAGAGCTGGCCAAGCTGAATAAGAACTTCGCGGGGATCGTTGCCATGGAGCATATGCCCAAGGCGGTTTTTATCGTGGATACCAAGAAGGAGGAGACCGCGGTGGCTGAGGCGCGCAGGATGGGGATCCCGGTGATCGGCTTGATTGACACCAACTCTAACCCCGACCTGGTAGATTATCCTATTCCCGGCAATGATGACGCTACTAAATCCATCCGTACCGTAGCCGTGATCATCGCCGATACGATCATTGAAGGCAGGAACAAATTCCTTTCTTATCTCTCCCAGGAAGGTGTAAAACTGGAGGCGGCAAAGGAGGAGGCTCAAGGGGAGCTCCTGCCCGAGGAGGATGTCCAGATAAAAGAGATCGAGGAGATCGTTGAGGAGAGCCAGCCGGTTACCGAGGAGGCTAAGGCCGCGAAGAAGGCGCGCCTGAAACTGGCAGCGGAAGCAAAGCCTAAATTAAGAAAGAAGGGGTAATTTTAAAATGAAGATTTCAGCCAGCACCATAAAAGAATTAAGAGACCTTACCTGCGCGAGCATCGCGCATTGCAAGAAAGCCCTGGAGGATGCCAAGGGGGATATAAAGGAGGCGGCAATATTATTGCGCAAGCAGGGCCTGGAGATCGCCGCTAAAAAACAGTCACGCAGCGCCAAAGAGGGCCGCGTGGATGCCTACATCCATCATGGCAATAAAATAGGGGTGCTCCTGGAGGTAAACTGCGAGTCGGATTTTGTGGCCAGGAACGAGGAGTTTGCCAGGTTCACCAAAGACCTGGCGATGCAGATCGCCGCGACCAGCCCCGCATACATAAAGAAAGAGGATGTCCCCGAGGATATCCTGCGCCATGAAAAAAACAAGGAAGATTATTACAAGAATAATTGCCTGCTGGAGCAGGTTTTTGTCAAGGACCCGGGCTTGACGATCAAGGATTACCTGGGCTCCATCGTAGCAAAGATCGGAGAGAATATAGTCATCCGCAGGTTCACCCGCTACAAGATCGGCGAATAAATGAGCCAACCGGTTTATAAAAGAATAGTCCTTAAGTTAAGCGGAGAGGCGCTTCAGGGAAAGAAAACCCACGGCATCGACCATGATGTCCTGGCCTCCATATCAGCCCAGATCAAGGAGATCAGGAATATGGCGGTAGATGTGGCGGTGGTTTTGGGGGCGGGGAATATTATCCGCGGCCAGGAGAACAGCGCTTGCCGGGGATTGAATATGGACCGCAGCGTAGCCGATTATATGGGTATGCTGGGGACCGTGATCAACGGGCTCTCCCTGCAGGACGCGCTGGAGAAAGCCGGGGTCCCGACCAGGGTGATGACGGCTATCGAGATGCAGAGGATAGCCGAGCCCTATATCAGAAGAAGGGCCATCCGCCACCTGGAAAAAGGCAGGGTAGTTATTTTTGTCGCCGGCACAGGCAACCCTTATTTCACTACCGATACGGCCGCGGCTTTGCGCGCGATGGAGATCAATGCCGACGCTATTTTAAAAGCCACTAAAGTTGACGGTGTATATTCGGCCGATCCCATTAAAGTAAAGGATGCCAAGAAGTTTGCCCGGTTAAAATATATTGACCTGCTTAAGAAGGGCCTGAAGGTTATGGATGCTACGGCGATCAGCCTGTGCATGGATAACTGCCTGCCAATAATCGTCTTCAATCTTAATAGAGAGGGTAATATTAAACGCGTAGTTTTGGGCGAGAGGATCGGCACAGTCGTGCGATAAAGGAGAGGTAATCACTATGGCTATCAAGGAGATATTGCATAATACGGAAGAGAAGATGAAGAAGGCCTTTGAATCCATGAACCGTCAGTTCCATGAAGTACGCACCGGCCGGGCCAGCCCCAGCCTTGTGGAAGGCATGCATATCGATTACTACGGGACCCCGACCATGTTAAAGCAGCTGGCGGCAATATCGGCGCCTGACGCGCATTTGATCGTTATCCAGCCGTGGGACCCGACGGCGATCGTTGAAATAGAGAAAACGATCATGAAATCCAATTTAGGGATCACCCCCTCCAACGATGGCAAAATGATCAGGCTTTCTGTCCCGCAGCTATCCAAGGAGAGGCGCCAGGAGCTGGCCAAGCTGATACATAAGATGGCTGAAGACGGCAGGGTGGCTATGCGTACTATTCGCAGGGACGCCAAAGAGGCCGTGGAGAAGCTGGAAAAGGATAAGTTGATCTCTGAAGACGATAAGTTCCGCGGCATCGATGAACTGCAGAAGGCGGTGGACAGGTATATCGCCAGGATCGATGAGCTCTTAAAGAATAAAGAGAAGGAAGTATTGGAATTTTAAGTTTGGGCCTCTAGCTCATCCGGTAGAGCACCACACTTTTAATGTGGGTGTGCCGCGTTCGAGTCGCGGGAGGCTCAATTGATTAAGATAGCTTGTGGTTTTGTTCGCGTGCGAAATTTTTCGCCGTGTGCTTCGGTTTACGACTCACTCTCGGACAGACTTACGCAGCAAGAATGTCCTCCGTTCGTCGTAACTCCTCGCACACTTTTGCCGAAAAATTTCTAATGCACGCTCACAAACCCACAAGTTATCTTAAGTATATCAGTGGTGGCAAGAGGATAAGGGGCGGATGGTGGAACTGGCAGACACGATAGCCTTAGGAGCTATTGGGGCAACCCTTGGAGGTTCAAATCCTCTTCCGCCCAAATCGTTAGTTGGAATAGTCAATGAAGCAGCGCCTGACGCGGACCTCTGTTGCGTCGGCGCGCGCTAGGTAGCGCGGGAGTAGCTCAGCTGGCTAGAGCGCGACCTTGCCAAGGTCGATGTCGCGGGTTCGAATCCCGTCTCCCGCTTTTAACCGTTTTCAATACGTCACGTGAAAGGAGTATCAAATGCAAATAATGGATTTTCTCTCTAAGAAAGCGATTATTACCGACATAAAATCCACCAGGAAGGAGGATGTGATAAAAGAGATGGTCGATCTTTTGATCGCCTCCGAGGACGTGGAAAAACGCAACCGCAATAAGCTTATTGACGCGTTGATGGCCAGGGAGTCCCTTGGTTCTACGGCCATCGGCCAGGGGATAGCCATACCTCACGCGAAATGCGACTGCGTGGATAAATTAGTCGCTGCCTTTGGCCTCTCCAAGAAGGGGGTCGATTTTGATTCCCTGGACGGGGAATTGGCCTATATCTTTTTTCTG
>SCRK01000144.1 GCA_004298075.1 bacterium
GTTTCCTTGTCGCAGTTTGTCCCCGCGCTTCTTAAGACGCAAACTTTAGGCCTTAGCATAGAATTTTTTTATCGCTGCTGCCGCGTCCTGCGGCTTATCCACTATGATAAACAGATCCAGGTCCTTTTTGCTGATATTGCCGTGCTTATAAACAGTTTCCTTGAGCCAGCTGATCAGCCCTTTCCAGTATTCGCTGCCGAATAAAATAACCGGGAACTTAGAAATACGCGCTGTTTGGATCAAATTGATCGCCTCAAAAAATTCATCCAAAGTTCCGTAGCCGCCGGGCAGGATCACGAATGCCTTGGCGTATTTGACGAACATTACCTTGCGCACGAAGAAATAGCGGAAATCAAGCAGCGTATCAACATATTTGTTGGGCTTCTGTTCGCAGGGTATATGAATATTCAGGCCAATGGAATGCCCTCCTGCTCTTTTAGCGCCTTTGTTCGCCGCCTCCATAAGCCCCCCGCCGCTGCCGGTAATTACCGCGTAGCCTGCCTTGGCGATATGATAGGCTACCTCCTCCCCTAACTTATAATGCCTGGAATCCGGGCTGGTGCGGGCTGAACCGAAAATAGAAACCGCCTTGCCCATCCTGGAAAGGACCTCAAAGCCGTCCACGAACTCCGACATGATCCGGAATATCCTCCAGGTATCCTCCCGTGTAAAATCATCCTTGGCGAATACATCCCTTTTTACGCATGATTTATTTTTTACCATTTTAGCGGTTCCCTCCAGGCTGCTTTTAATTTGCGGCTATCCGCCTCCACGCAAAGCTTCCCATCTAGGCCGTAAATTTTAAAATCATTCCCGCTGCTTAAACATCCTGCCAGGCCGAAAGGCAAACCTTTTAAAATATTCTCAAATTCTTTTTGCTTTTTCTTTTCCACCTCTACCACAAAACGGGAGTTGGACTCCGAAAAGAGCAGAAAGTCATTCCTGCCGGAGCCGGATGCATAAGGAACCTGCCCTAAAAATATATCCGCGCCTAATCCTCCGCTAAAGACCATCTCTGCCAAGGCGACACCCAGGCCGCCGTCAGAGCAATCATGCATTGCTTTAACCAAACCTTTACCTGTGGCTTTGCTTAAAGCGGTAAATATCTTTTTGGCCTCCTGGTGATAAACTTTAGGGCTGCAATTCCCCACTGCGCCGTATAGATCATAATAATGCGAGCCGCCTAATTCATCACGCGTATTTCCCACTACATAGATCAGATCCCCCGCTTTCTTGGCGTACATGGAAACGCTTTTGTTCACATCCTCCATCACGGAGATCGCTGATATAAGCAGGGTCCCAGGTATCGCGGTGGATTTCCCGTGCACGCTGAACTCATTGTATAAACTGTCTTTGCCGGAGATAAAAGGCACGCCAAAAGTTTTTGCAGTATCATAGCAGCCGTAAGCAGCGCGCACCAGCCCGCCTAAGCGGTCAGGCTTATCCGGATTGCCCCAGCAGAAATTATCCAGTATCGCTACCTCTTTTAATGAGCCTCCAACGCTGATAACCTGACGAAGGGCCTCATCAATACAAGAAGTAGCCATCCAGTAAGGGTCAATAAAACCGAAACGGAAATTTATACCGTTAGAAATAATGATCCCTTTTTGGGAATCAAATAAGGGCCGGGTTACGCTGGCATCGGATGGCCCGTCATTCTGCAAACCAACTAAGGGCTTAATGACCGAACCACCCTGCACCTCATGGTCATACTGCCGGATCACCCACTCTTTGGAACAGATATCATAATGCGAAAGCAGCTTTAATAAATCGGGAGTAAGATTTTTCTTCCGCGGGATATTTGGCTCCTTGTGCTTGGCCTGGATGTAAACCGCTTTTTTGGCGATCTGCGGTATGCCTTCATGCAAAAACCGCATATCCAGGTCGCAGACCAGATTATCGTTATAAAAAAGCTCTAAGCGCCTGGTGTCGGTGAACTCGCCGATCACCGTGGCCTGGACATTTTCATCGCTGAACACCTTGATCAATTTATCAATATTCTTCGGCGGGACGGATAAGACCATCCTCTCCTGCGATTCGGATATCCATATCTCCATATATGATAACCCGGAGTATTTTAAGGGGACTTTATCAAGGTAAACCTTGGCCCCTAATTCCGCGGCCATCTCTCCTACCGCGCTGGATAATCCTCCTGCTCCGCAATCGGTGATCGCGCTATAGAGATTGGCATCACGCGCCTGCAGAATCGTATCCAGCATCTTTTTCTCCTGGATGGGATTACCGATCTGCACCGCGCCGCTGGAAATGGTTTCGGATTCATGGGTCAGCTCACCTGATGAGAATGTCGCTCCGTGAATACCGTCGCGTCCGGTTGCCCCGCCCACTACTACAACCAGATCGCCGGTATTAGTTTGCTTAAAGGATTTATCTTTGGGCATGATGCCCACTGTGCCG
>SCRK01000019.1 GCA_004298075.1 bacterium
CGGCCAACCTGTATTTATGCTCGGGGATATCGTGCATAACGAAGAAGTGGTCAGGCAGGTAGAGAAGGCCGGCATCAGGAAGATCCACAGGCTTGGCGCCGGCGCGGGGAGGATCCTCCTTATTCGCGCGCATGGCTGCTCAAATAAAATACTGCGCCGGGCAAAAAAATGCGGCTATACGGTTATTGACGCTACCTGCCCGATGGTCAAAGACATACATAAGATCGCCAAGGATCTGGAGGAGAACGGCTACAGGGTGATCGTGATCGGAGATAAGCTGCATGATGAGGTGCAGGGGATCGCCGGACAGCTTAAAACTAAGGCAATTGTCATCGATGATCTAAAGAATATCCCTCTTAAGAAAATAAAAGCTATCCGGAAAGCAGGGGTTGTCGTGCAATCAACGCAAAACCTGGATAAAGCGCTTAAAATAGTAAATGTCTTGCGCGAAAATATCCGCGAGGTAGAATTTCACAACACTATCTGCAACCCCACGAGGATAAAACAGGCTGAGATCAAAAGTATGCCCCTTGAGAACGATGTAATGATCATCATCGGCTCAAAGGCAAGCGCCAACACCAGAAGGCTCTATGAAATATCCAGGTCCCTGAATAAAAAAAGCTACTGGGTTAACTCCGAAAAAGAAATAAAGAAAACCTGGCTCTCCAAAAGCAAAAACGCGGGGATTACCGCCGGAGCATCCACCCCGGAATCAACTATCCGCGAGGTTATTGAAAGGATACGGACTACTAAAAACCCCTGACCCGCCTCTGCGCCTCTCTCCAATCCTCGTCTTGAGTATTCTCCGGCCTGCCCTTACTTACCCAGATTGATAACGCTGTTTCCTTTATCCTCTTCTCGATATCCTCTCTGCTCTCATCCAGGACCCTGTTATAGATCCAGGCGATCGCGCAGCCGAAGATAAACGCGTAGGCAAATCCCCAGACAGAGTTCAAAACCAATCCAAGGGCTGTAGGCCTGCACCCCATAACCGACATGATCTTATCCAACCCTGTCTCCCAGTAAAAAAATATGTTCAACGCTCCCAGAAGCAGGATAAAACCTGCCGCGACAATACCCCATGCCAGCCCAAATGACCTTATATCCAATTTTGCCATAACTCCCCCTTTCTTTAGAAAACTATGGTTTTGTTTTCGTGCTTGATGATACGGTGGTCAATATAACTTGATACCGCCGCGGCCATTACCCTGTTCTCCAGGTTCCTCCCCTTTCTTACCAAGTCATCCCGGTTATCTTTATGCGAAACCTGCTGGACCTCCTGGGCGATGATCGGGCCTTCATCAAGCTTATTTGTCACAAAGTGGCTGGTAGCTCCGATCACCTTGACCCCCTCTTTAAGCGCTTTGGCATACGGGTCAGCGCCTTTAAAAAAAGGAAGAAATCCGTGGTGAATATTAATTATATCCTTATTGTATTTTTGCAGGAAGCCGGGTGAGAGCACCAGCATATAACGCGCCAGCACCAGGAAATCCGTGGAATTAAGGCTGTAAGCCAACAGCTCCGATTCCCGGCGGTTATCTTTATTCGCGGGCACATAATGGAACGGGAGGTTATACTGCGCGGCTAATTTGCGGTGTTTTTCACAATTGCTCAAGACAAAAGGTATCTTCACCTTCAGTTCACCGGCGCTCCATAAATACAAGAGATCTACCAGGCAATGGTCAGGCTCTGATACGAATATCCCCATGCGCGGGGGCTCTGACTTATCAAAAAGTTCCCAATCCGCGCCGAACCCCCCGGCAACAGGCAAAAATTCCAAAGACAATGCCTTACTGTCATACCGCTCGGACTCCAGGATAAATTCAACGCGCATAAAAAAATATCCTCCCCGCGGATCAGTGCTATGCTGATCGGCAGTGATGATATTCCCGTCATGCTTAAGGATAAAATCCGATATCCCGGCAACGATACCTTTTTGGTCCCGGCAGCGGAACAAAAGAATGAACGCGCGCATAAACCCAAAGCCTCCGGGAATAATTATACCTCAATTTCAGCCATTGAAATATCTTTTTTATCGCAAAATAAAATTAAATAAATACCCGGTCAAAATGATCCCCAGGCCGACCACCGCGGCAAATATGACTAAAAGCTTGAATTTCATTACTTTTTTAAGAATAAGAAATTCCGGCAAGGAGAGCGCGGTCACCGCCATCATAAAGGAAAGCGCTGTGCCCATGGCAACCCCCTTCCCCGTAAGGGCACTGACCAGGGGAATGACCCCTGCCGCGTTGGAATAAAGAGGGATCCCCATCAAAACAGCAACGGGCACTGCCAGCCAATTCCCTCTGCCGGCAACGCGGGCCAGAAAATCCGCGGGCACATAACCGTGTATCCATGCTCCTACCCCGATACCGATGATCACATATAACCAGATATGTTTGAGAATGCTGATGGTATAACCCCTGCTATATTCAATCCTGGAACTAAAGCTTTGCGTCTCCGGTGAAACGCAGCAGGCCTGTTTTTTATATTCAAGCTTTTGGATAAGATCCTCTATCTTGAGCTTACCGATGATAATTCCGGAAAATACCGCGATGATCAGCCCGCTTCCTATATATAGCAGGGCGATCTTCCATCCAAAAAGCCCCCAGAGCATGACTAAAGCCACCTCGTTGATCATCGGCGAGGCTACCAGAAAAGAAAAGGTAACCCCCAAAGGAACCCCTGCTTCAACAAACCCGAGAAAAAGCGGGATAGCGCTGCAGGAGCAAAAAGGCGTTACAATTCCCAGCAGGCTAGCCAGGATATTGCCCGCATGTTTATGCTTATGGCTTAAAATAGAGCGGGTCTTTTCAGGAGAGAAAAAACTCCGGATAAAAGATACGGCAAAAATTATCACGCAAAGCAGCAGGAATATTTTTACCGTATCATAAAGAAAGAAATCCAGGGCTTCGGGAAAAACAGCCCCCCGCGGCATTTTAAGAAGGCCATATACCAGCTGATCAATTACCGGCTTGATCATTGTTTCTCCTTGTCCAAGTCAAAGGAGCTGCCTTAAGGGCAGCTCCTTTTTCAAAAACATCCTCTTTGCTTAAAAAATAGGGCTATTTATCCCTGCCGGAGGCTTTTATTAATTTTTCGGTCAACTGTGCCAGGCTCTGGTCAAACTCCGGGCCTAGCTTCTGTACCTTATTTAATTCCTGCGCCTTACACACATCCTGCCAACTCTTGTCATAGTCCTTCTTATGGTAATAGGCGGCTGCCCTGTTGTAATACGCTCCGGCATAAGCTGGGTCCTTATTGATCTTCTCACTGAACACGGAGATCATATTATCCAATTCCTTCTGGTCAACGGTAACGAGATCATTTTTTGCTGCCGAACAGGGAACTTTGCCTTTCCCGGCGGCTGTAGCGCACCCGGCAAGGGCTAAACAAAGCAAGACAACAATTATTCTCATCCTTCCTCCTTCTTAATTTATTTTACCGCAAATAAATCCGCGGGCAACATATATTTGCGTTATTTTAACTTTTCAGCGATCTCGTAAAGAACCCCGCCGGCTATTTTCGGCTGAGGAAACAGGTATTTTCTCGCGGAAACAATGATTTCAATTTTATCGACCGCTTTCTTCTTAATCTGTATCTTCACATTGGCTGAATCCACTCCTCCGGTGATGATCCCGGCCGGCCTGTTCTCGGTAACTCTGCCTTTTCGTTTTAAAACCGCCAAACTCGCGTCGTAGGCATTTTCAAGTGAAGAGGTGAATTCCTGCTGCGCGCTATCCTTACCCGCGAATGTCGCGGCTATTCCTACAGGTAAAACTGCCATCCCAGCCGCCATGGCAACCCCGTAAATTTGCGCGCCTTGTATACCGGCGGCTTTCATGGGCTCTATCATTATAAGCGCTGCCAATTCCTGGATACTGGTTATATTTTTATAAGTCTTATGTATATTCACATCATATACGTAAACAAGAGGTTCCTTCCCCGAGCTGTAGTCCTTGGAAACAATTTTACCTATGCCCAGCTTAAGGATACCGATCTGCATGGGCATTTGCTTGGAGGGCCCGGCCTCCTTTTGCTCCCCCCGCTTCATTACCTTCAATTCATTGACATTCAATTGGCCTTGCGCGTTCTTTATAAGACCCATTTCTTTCAACTCTATCTCCGCGCTCGGCAGATGCAGTTTCTTCTTGAGTAAAGCCCGCAGATCATAGGTAACATTTATCTTTGATAAATACACGAGGGTGCCCCTGGGGAATCCTTTGGGATTATACATTTTGAATCCGGATATCCGCACGGACTGGTTAAAGACGCCCAGGGAAAATCCGTCAATATGGACGGGGGCTCCCGTAACTTCAGTTGCCGCGATCGTTATTACGGATTTGATTATTTGGTCTTTGAGAATCCCAATGGCGAGAATGGAGATAATAACTACAGCTGACACGATAAGGGCCTTTTTCATAGCCAATCCTCTTTTCTCCTGGCGTTCCCAGTATTCGTCTTCCCAGCGCTTTTTCTCTGCTTCATGGAGCTTTCTTTCCGGACGCATTATTCTTTCACTTGCTTCATGCCTTTCTGCTTCTTGATTCCTTTTTTCTGCTTCCTTTACTTTGCCCATTTTTAATATGTATAATATTATCAATGGAATGGCGCATACTGTTACTATCAAGAAAATAATGCTCATCAATCCTCCGGTTAATTAATTATACCACACCAATAAAAAATAGGTAACAAAAAAGCCCAGCGGAATCGCTGGGCTTTCAAGATCGGCTCCCCTTTTTGAGTGAGTTTGATAACCGGCTAATGACAGAACAAGCGAAACGAGCATATGGAAAACTTTCGTCTATTAATTAAAATATCTTTCTTTGAAATAAAGAGAAACATTAACCAGGCTAATAAGAACCGGAACTTCAACTAGCGGCCCTATAACTGCGGCAAATGCCGCTCCGGAATTGATGCCGAAGACCGCCACCGCGACCGCAATCGCTAATTCAAAGTTATTGCTTGCCGCTGTAAATGAAAGTGTTGCTGTCTTT
>SCRK01000145.1 GCA_004298075.1 bacterium
TTCTTTTTATTCTCTACCGCCTTTTCCCAGATTGCCTGACGGAACATATATTGCGCGGTATTATAAACATCCCCTGCCTTAATACTTGTTTCTTTCCCATCACTGCCTCTTCTGACAATCTCCGCTTCAACCTCTTTTCCTCCCACTTTTACTGTGGCTTTATTGCCCAAGAAAGATACTTGCATCGGTGAATCCAGCGTAATATCAGCGCTATGATCCCCCTTAAGCCTAACTTCCAGATCCCCATTAATAATTACTGTATCATGACCATCATTCAATGAATTAGCTAAGCCGTTAACAACCATCATCCCCATCAACGCGCCATTAGTCCCAAATTTTACACCGCTTAAGCCCGTATGCTCTCCTATAGCCTCGGCAATATGTGTTCCGCTGATGATTCCTTCTCCGGCTTTTGCTTTGGCTGTCTGAATCATACCTTCATTTATACCAAACCAATCTTTCATTATATTATTCATGCCGTCAAGCTCAGGCCGAACCAACTGCGCTATCTTCTCATGAAACACGCCTCTTTCCTGCGCAAGTTCACTTCTCTGCATAATCTCTGGAAGAGTCATATCAATCTTGCGTAATTCCTTAAACAGGCCTACAGCTTTGCTTGAAGTCAAGGGTTTTGATTCTCCGCTTATCTCCGGGCGAACCTCTCTGACATATGCCGTTGCTAAATGTCTGGTAGCAATAGAAGATTCCATGTTAGGCTGCTTTATGGCCAGAAATGCCGCGAAGGATACCGGCTCTCTGGCAACATAGTTAATTTTTGTATCTTCACTAGTAGCTTGGATCCTCTGCGCTGTCCCATCCACAGCTGACGCATATATAGATAAAGCAGCATCCATCCCTTTAACTGTAACCGGCATAGTCACGACCATCTGGTCCAGATAATGCCTGAAACCGTTCAGTGCCACGCCCTGGGAGTTTGCCGCTTTAAATATCTGGCTTACCCAGAGATCTCCGAAAGAATCCTTAGCTGCTCCCCTGGTAAATCCCGGAATGTTCTTGCTGAGCCATTCATTAGTTAACTTCGGAAATCTATTACTGAACCTTTGCCCAAGATATTCACTGCCTGCACCCAGAACCCGCACTCCCTTTTCCACATAACCGGCATTAGGCATGGTGAACTTATTTCCCTTTGCCTGTAACAACCCGAACAGCGGGCCCATCCATTTACCAGAACTGGGAGCCTCAACCGCGGCATTAACCAGATCGCTAAGGCCCAAAGTATTTGATTTTAATGAATTATAATCTTTTACTATCCTGAAAATTGTATTACGCGCTTCTTTATCTCCTAATCCGGCCAAAAGCAGGTTCTTCATAACGGCTAGAGAGGTGCTGCCAAATGCCCAGCTATAATTACCAGCAGAAGATAAAAACCCTGTGCTATTTGCCACATAATCATCATATTTTTGTTTATATATCTCTTTTACCCCTGTAATCACTGAATCGCCAAGTGTAAACATTGGGCTTACCAGTATCCAGTTTACAGCGCTTGAGAGCGTCATATTGTAGGTATATTCCATTCCCTTAAATTCACCGCGGGTAAACCCTAATGTCTGTATAGGAGCCGACTTTACACCTGCCATGACCATAGTATTTTCACGTAAACTCGGTAACAAATTGCTGATAAACCAAAGCCCCACTGCTCCGGTTGCCGCGGTATATCCTATGTTCCTGAAGAAATTGGCATTATTCCATTCTTTAATTCCTCCTAAAACATACGCCCCGGCATACCCTGCCGCTCCGGCAACCGCACCCACCCCAAGCCCATACCCGATCTTTTTAGGGAATCTCCAGGCGTTTACTCTTAAAGCCTCTTCACCTTCATACCATACCCTCTTGAATCTTAAAGCATATTCCTTGTCTCTTGCCCATTTGGCAAGGCTGGCTACACCCATGATCTTTTCTCTCTCGCCTAACGCTTTATACCATCTCTCTGCCCGGGATACTTCTCCAATGGTAATCTTACTAAAAGGGATCCAGGCAAAACCTAACCCCATTACTGCGCCCTCGATTAAAGAAGAGGTTAAAGATTTATTTGATCTTAACTTATCATTTTCTCCAACCCAATCCAACGCGGCATTACCCACTGCGCCGACTACAGCAGGTCCGATATATCTGGTCCAGCCTGCGGAAGGAGAGAATACTTTAGTAACCGCGCTTTCAAATTTATTGGGAGTAGTCAATGGGATACCGGAAACTCTCGCTAACTCTGGAGTTGTCAGGCGCATATCTCTAACAGCTTTAAATAAATCTGCCATTTCTAAAGCCTGCCCTTTAACAACTCCATCTAACTTACTATAATTTTCTCCCAATTTTCCCAATGATTCAAGTGTAAGCTCAAACCCATACCTTTTAGCTTCCTGGAAGCCTTTTAATCCCGCATCAGTTGCTCTTGTTCCTTCAGCAACCTCTTTACCTTTATTAAGTATAGAACCAAGGCTATCTAAACTCTTGCGAACTTCGGTTAATCCCTCTAAACCTTTATTAGTCTCGGCCAGGCTTACAACAACTGCTTCATCCGCCTTTAGCAAATCCACAACTGTCTTTATCCCAGCCTCTTTAAGCGCTGCTAAGGACTTTTTATCCAGCCCTTTCAGATTTTCACCAATTTTAACTAATTCATCAACAAAAGTTTTATCTCCAAGTTTAATCTCATACAGACGCGCCAAGTCTCCCATATCTATTCCGAGCTCCTTGGCAACCTTAGAAACTTTCTCGAAAACCCCTCTTGCTTGATTAAATTCTGCTATTATGGCTCTAACAGTGCTTATCTCTTCCCCCAAACCTTTGCCAGCTAAAAGCCCTTCCAATGTTCCTGCTCTCTCAGCTGCCACGATCTTTCCAACAGTAAGCCCCTTTCCTTCAATTGTAGCTAATCCCTTAGCAACTTCTTTTGTTGTTGAATTTCTAACTGTGGCAGTACCAAAATTAATCAACGCCTCTGCCAGTTTACGGTCGGCAATTATCCTGCCAGCCTCACCTATTATAGGAATAACAGGTATAAATAAATCTACCTTGTGACCTTTCAGAGTCAAATCCGTAAGCCCACTAGTCCAAATACTAAGTACATCTTTTATGCCTATTTCTTTATGAGCACCATCTATACTTTGCGTAGCCATTGTTACCGCGGTATCTATCCTCTTAAAAGCGGCATATTCACTACCCATACCAAGGGCAACACGGCTAGCTCGAGCAGATATAGTGGTTTTTTCAACAGCATCTGCCCTTCTAGCAAACTTCGTTCCGATAACGCCGCCAAACCCGCCGAAGGCAAATACCAATGCCGCCTGATCCCAGCTAAGTAATTTCGCTTCCTGCCCGTTAGCCCAATTAAAAGCAGAATACCCTGCCTGGGTCAAAGCCAAATCAGTCACACCCGAAAATGCAAACTGGGTGCCATACATCATAGCGCTTCTGCCCAATTGAGTCCCTATTCCGATAGCAGGCGTAACTGCAGATACTCCTTCAGCTGCTTCTACGGCTACTTTTGAGGCAATTGGGAAAAATCTGTTTGCCATTGCCTGTCCTGCTCTAGCTCCCCAATTAGTCTCAGCTCCTATCGCTTTCTTAGCCGCGGAAATACCTTCACTAAACTTACTGCCTGCCCAAAAGATAGCCGCTACCTTAACCGCGTAATCAGCTAATTCAGCTACGCTAAACGTTTCCCCGCCATACCCAACCTTATATCCGCCGTAATAAGCGCTACCGGCTACAGCTCCGCTAATTATCGCTTTATTATTCGCCCACAAACCGCCTCCTTTTAACCCCGCTCCTAAGGTCAATAAGGCGATATTAGTAGAGCTAAGCCAACTGCCGCCAATAGGCTCTCCATGAATTGCATAATTAAGAGCATTCGGTACTCCATAGGTAACTGCTTCCTTAGCTGCTAACCACCCCAAACCCTCCAAACCAATCTTTTTAACTATGCCAGTTACTCCTGCCGCATATAATGGCATTTCCGCTATACGCCAAACACCTAAGGCGATATCTCCATAGCCTGCGGTCATCTGGCTGCTATTCTGAAGCATGCTTGTCGCCGGCACAAAATACACAGGCCTCACTTCCCACCTGCCAGGCTCTGTTTCCACGCTTTCAGTACCCATATATCTAGGTTGAAGTTTATCTAAATACATAACCCTATTCATAAAACTCATTTTTTCATTATTTAAAACAACTTCGTTTAGAGAGTGATATAGAATATTTTTAGTAACCTCATTTGTCGGCAACTGCTTGTCATCTTCAAGCATTCCATTATATATAGCTTCTACTTTATTTTGATCCGCTTCGCGTAAAGGCGACAGGCCCATTTTAGAAATATTATTATAGAAACCCATCGTATCTGCCAGGGCTTGCGGTATACGTTCATTATCATTCTTAAGGTCGTTTATTATCCTATCTTCTATCATTAACTGATTATAATTAACATTTATATCTCTAGACGTAGACAACGAGCTTCTTAAAACAAATCCTCCCTTGGGATTGTAAAGCTTATCTTGCTCCAATTGCCCTTGCGCATTATATGGCATCACAGTACCATTTAAATAAGTTACTTCGGAAAATTTATTGTATGGGCTATCATCCTTCATGCGCACTTCTTTATAGGTATCGTCTGTGCTGCCTTGTAAGCCCGAATGTAATATTATATTTCTGCGGTCTAAGGTTACATCAAACGGCTGGGTAATCGGACCGGATGCTTTTATGCGTATATTATCTCCCTCAAAAGTATTAACATCTTTATCTGTTCTCCCATATACATCAGTAGGGATAATATAGGCAAGTGCCTTAGCTTGCTGGCCTTGAGATTTGTTATTTTGGTCCTGCCCAAAAGAAGATCGATAACTCGGGACATCTATAAGCTGTTTTAATGTTCCCCTCTCGCTGCCGGATATAGAAGCATCATTCCAAAATCCGCCTTCAGGGAAATACACGCTGGCTAAGGTGATTTTGCCGGCTTCTTTTATATCCCCATTTCTTTTTGTTTCTACGTCAGTAGTAAATTCCCCTGTAAACTTATAATCCCTCGATCCACCGGAAGTTATATCATATACTCCTCCGGGAACATTCGGATTCACCGTAAAATATAAATTATCCCCAAATCTAGTATCCTTTGGGTTAATCATCCCCTCTAATTTTCCTGAAATCTTAGTCCTATCCGAATAATCCCCGCCCAGCTCTTTAGAGATAGTCGGGGACATAGAAGAAACCTGTTCATTCCTTATATAGATATCATCATTTACTTTATAACCCTTATCTTTGTTCCCTTCACCGTTAAAGGGGATCAAAACCTCATGCTTCCCTGAATTTGCATAATAAGCGTATTGATTATCCGTCCCCTTGCCAAAGTGTAAATCACCGGTAGTATTATTAAACCGTACCTC
>SCRK01000146.1 GCA_004298075.1 bacterium
TTGGTAACCAACCCGTCTTTTATACTTTTGGATGAACCTTTTTCCGGGATCGACCCGATAGTGGTCAATGAAGCGCAGGAGATCATCAAGGAGCTTAAATCCAAGGGTTTGGGGATCCTGCTTACCGACCATAATGTCAGGGAGACGCTTTCCATAACCGACCGGGCATACCTGATCGCCGACGGCACGATCCTCATTTCAGGCACGGCGCATGACCTGATCAATCACCCGCAGGCGCGCCAGGTTTATCTGGGTGAGAAGTTCCGTATGTAAGTGAAAAGATAATTTCAAGAAAGGATTGTAATGAAAACCGAAGTAAAGAAACTGGATAGCACCAAACGCGAGATCAATGTGGCTGTAACCGGGGACCTGGTCAAAAATAAATTTGAAGATGTTTTCGCCAAGGTAGCCAAAGAAGCCAAAGTCCCGGGATTCCGTCCGGGAAAGGCCCCGCGGGAGCTGTTGGAAAAACATTATGGGGCTTCAGTGCATGAGCAGGTTTTGAAAGAGCTGGTCCCTGATGTGTATAATCAGGCGATCGAGGCCGAAAAGCTTGATGTTATTGAGCTCCCCCAGATAAGCGAGGTAAAGCTTGACCGCTCCAACCTTTCCTTTAAGGCTATCGTCGAGGTAAGCCCGGAGATACAGGTCAAGAATTATAAAAACCAGAAAGTAATTTTCAAAAGGATAACCGTCACTCCGGATGAGATAAAGAGGCAGCTGGATTCCGTCAAAGAATCGCGCAAGGCCGAAGTTATAGACGATAAATTCAGCCGTTCTCTGGGGTATCCCGACCAGGCGGAGATGGAGAGGGCATTAGAGAGGCAGATCTTTCTTACCAAAGAAAACCAGGAGCGCTCACGGATCGAAAATGAATTGATCGAGAATCTGGTGAAAGGTTTGGAATTCAAGCTGCCTCAGAGCCTGGTGGAGCGGCAAACCCAGGATATGCTAAGGCAGACAAAGCTGGACCTGGCGATGAAGGGCCTGCCCAGGGATAAAATAGAAGAGCAGGAGAAGATGATATTGGAAGGGATCGCGCCTGAAGCCAAGAAGCAAGTCAAGGTTTATCTGATCTTAGCGGCAATTGCCAAACAGGAAAATATCCCCGTTGATGACCATATGCCGCGAAAAGTAATGGAGTTTTTATTAAGAGAAGCGGATTGGAAGGAGGCTTCTTAAATATGGAGGGAAATATGGAAACTAAATATCAGACATTGGTCCCCATGGTTATCGAGCAGACTGCCAGAGGTTATGAGCGCGCCTATGACATCTATTCCCGCCTGTTAAAGGATCGCATCTTATTTATCGGCACGCCAATTGATGATTATGTGGCTAACCTGGTGATCGCCCAGATGTTATTCCTGCAGATGGAGGAGAAGGATAAAGATATCAATGTTTATATCAATTCTCCCGGGGGTTCAGTTACCGCCGGCCTGGCTATTTATGACACCATGCAGTTTTTGAAGTGCGACGTGGCCACCTATTGCGTAGGCCAGGCATCCAGTATGGGGGCTTTATTGCTTTGTGCCGGCACAAAAGGAAAACGCCAGGCGCTGCCTAATTCGCGGATCATGATCCACCAGCCCTGGGGCGGGGTGCAGGGAGCGGCCGAGGATATCTCCCGCCATGCCCAGGAGATCCTGAAAATGCGCGACCGGATCAATGAGATCCTGTCCCGCCACACAGGCAAGCCCGTGGAGAGGCTGCAGAAGGATACGGACCGGGACTATTTCATGTCCGCCCAGGAAGCTAAAGATTACGGCCTGGTTGATGAAGTTATCCTGCCGGAAGCCAAGAAAAAGTAGATAGAAAGTAGGTAGTAGTCAGGAAAAGCAAGCACTAAAAAATAGGAGAACCAGAATGAAAAAGAATTATTTACTTACCCCCGGGCCGACACCTTTGCCTCCGCAAGTCTTAGAGTCAATGGCTCGCCCCATCATCCATCACCGCACACCGCAGTTCCAGGCGATCCTGAAAGAGGCCAGTGAAGGCTTAAAAACAGTGTTTCAAGCCTCAAACGATGTCTTTATAATTTCCTCATCCGGCACCGGGGCAATGGAGGCAGCGGTAATGAACCTGCTTTCCTGCGGGGATACAGCACTCGTAGTGCAGGGTGGAAAATTCGGGGAAAGATGGACGGAGATCGCCAAGGCATACGGGATCATTTGCGAGATCATTGATGTGGAATGGGGAAAGGCGGTTGACCCGGAAGAAATAAACAAAAGGTTAAAAGCAAACCCCAAGATAAAAGCGGTATTTACCACCCTTTGTGAAACTTCTACGGGCGTGGATAATGATATTGAGAAGATCGCCGGAATAACCAGGGAATCTCACGCGGTTTTAGTGGTTGATGCTATCAGCGGATTGGGCGCTATAGACTTAAAGACCGATGCCTGGGGGGTTGATGTAGTGGTCTCGGGATCGCAAAAAGGATTGATGCTGCCGCCGGGATTAGGTTTTATCTCCTTAAGCCCCAGGGCCTGGAAATTGGTGGAGGCCTCTAAATCCCCCCGTTATTACCTGGATCTAAGAAAGGCCAGGAAGGCGCTGGAGAAGAATGATACCCCGTTCACATCTTCGATCACTTTGATCATCGCCTTAAATGAAGCTTTGAAAATGATCCGTGAGGACGGCCTGGAGAATATCTTTTCCAGGCACAAGAAAATGGCCGACGCTGTCCGCGCGGCTGTGAAAGCCCTGGGCCTGGAGTTGTTCGCGCCTACTGCGGCATCTGAAGCGGTGACCGCGGTCAAGGTGCCCTCCGGTATCGACGGTGAAAAACTGGTGAAAACCATGCGTGATACCTACGGGGTGACTATTGCCGGAGGCCAGGCTGAGTTAAAGGGCAAGATTTTCCGCGTCGCGCATATGGGTTTTATCGCCGAATTTGACATTATTACCGGTTTATCCTGCCTGGAGAAGGTCTTGGCGCAGATGGGTTATAAATTTACTTTAGGGGCGGGTATTAAGGCCGCGGAGGAGGTATTCTTAAAATGATCAAGGTATTAGTCAGCGACGCGTTATCCGGGGAAGGCCTTAAGGTCTTCCAGGAGTCTAAAGAGCTCACCGTAGATGTGAAGACGGACCTTAAACCGGATGCTTTAAAAGAGATAATCAAGGATTATGACGCCTTGGTCGTACGCAGCGCCACCAAAGTCACTAAGGATGTGATTGAAGCGGCAAAAAAGCTTAAATTTATCGGCCGCGCCGGTGTAGGGTTGGATAATGTTGACCTGGAGGCGGCCACGCAAAAAGGGATCATCGTGATGAATACGCCGGCGGGCAATACCATTTCAACGGCGGAGCACACCTTCAGCATGATCCTGGCCCTTTCCAGGAATATACCGCAGGCGAATGCCTCGACGAAGAAAGGGGAATGGAAGCGCTCCAAGTTCATGGGGGTAGAACTTTACGGAAAGACCCTGGGAGTGGTGGGTTTCGGGAGGATCGGTTCCGAAGTAGCCAAGCGCGCGCTATCCTTCGGGATGAAGATCCTGGCGTACGATCCGTTTTTATCCGCTGATATTGCCGAGAGCATAGGGGTTGAGATAGCGGAATTAAAAAAGGTCCTCCAGGAATCAGATTATATCACCGTGCACACCCCGCTTACCGATGAGACCCGGCATATGATCTCGGATAAAGAGTTTTCTATGATGAAAAAAGGCGTACGTATAATAAATTGCGCCAGGGGAGGGATCATCGATGAGCCGGCCCTGGTCAAGGCGATTAAAGAAGGTAAGGTCGCCGGCAGCGCCATGGATGTCTTTGAGAGCGAGCCGCTTTCTCCGGATAACGAGCTTCTGAA
>SCRK01000147.1 GCA_004298075.1 bacterium
TGTGCTCAGCGGTATTGTTGGAGCATTCCTGGGCCAGGGATTGGACGCCTTTAGCGCCGCTAAATACGCGGTTTATATCCACGGACTGGCCGGGGATATAGCGGCTAAAGATAAAACGCAATTGGGATTGATCTCATCGGATATCATCAACCGAATCCCTGATGCTGTTAAAAGATGCAGTTAGTGCCGGCGTAGCTCAGTTGGTAGAGCGTCTGTTTTGTAAACAGATGGTCGGGGGTTCGATTCCTCTCGCCGGCTAGATATAAAATTATGGGCAGGTACCCAAGTGGCCAAAGGGGACAGACTGTAAATCTGTTGCACCTGTGCTTCAGAGGTTCGAATCCTCTCCTGCCCACCATTTTGATCAGTAGCGCGGGATACTCCCGCGCTGACAGTATAAGCTATTGCGCGGGAGTAGTTCAGTGGTAGAACAATAGCCTTCCAAGCTATATATGGGGGTTCGATTCCCCTCTCCCGCTTAACCAAAAAAGAATGAACACTGCCATTAAAGAAAATACAACTATACTCCATAAGTTACTGGATAATACAGGGGTGATCGTGATTTATCTGGACCGCAATGAGAATATCCAGTTCTGCAATAAAAAAGCGCGCTATATAACCGGGCTTACCGAAGGGGATATTATCGGAAAAAACTGGCTTGAGGTCTTGTTCCGCGATAAAAGCAGCGTATTTAAAAAGGATATACTTAAGGCGGTAATGGATGAGTCAATGGAGCTTAACAGGGAAAAGGATTTTGAGGGGGTTATTTTAGATAGGGAAGGCAATGAAAGGCTTATCTCATGGAACCTGGCTCCCGTTCAGAATGATGCTGATCAAATTGAGGGGAACATATTGATCGGGCAGGATATTACTGAAGCGAGAGAAAAAACCTCTCCTTCAAAAAACATAGATAAGACTTTTAAAGAGATATTATCCGGCATAAAAGAATATGCCTTATACCTGACTAATCCGGACGGCTTCATCACTTATTTCGGCATGGGTTCAGAGGCGATGCTGGGCTGGAGCAAGCGGGATATTATTTTTAAGCATGCCGCTATCCTGCATAATAGCGGGGCATCCAGCTTAGGCTTTGAACTTATCTTAGAAAAGGTCCGCCAGCTTGATAAATACGAAACCGAAACCGATCTTCTTACTAAAACCGGGGAAATCATCCCGGTGCTCTTGACCGTCAACCGATTTTTGGATCCAGGCGGCAATCCTGCCGGCTACATTTTTATTGCCAAGGATATAACCGAGAGAAAAAAGATGGAATACCAGGCATACCAGGCGGAAAAACTGGCCGCCTTGGGACAGCTTTCCGCGGGCATAGCCCATGAAATAAACAACCCTCTTCTTGTGATATCCGGAAGGGTGGAATTGTTAAAAAATGAAAAGGACGGCCAAAAGTTGATCAAAGGGCTGAATTTGATCGATAACCAGGCCCAGCGCATCCGCCGGCTCATGGACAGTATCCTGAAATTTGCCCGCAAAACCACGCCGGCTTTTAAGGATATTGATGTAAATGAGGTTATTGATCTGGTTTTGCCGCTTATCTGCTGCAATGCTCTTCCGGCGGTCGAAATTGAAATTAAAAAAGAGTTTGAGAAAAACATGCCCCTCATAAAGGGTGATCCGCATCAATTGCAGGAGGTTTTTCTGAACCTTCTCATAAATGCCTATCAATCTATGCCGGAAGGCGGAACGGTCAGGATTACCACGAGTAATCTTGACGGCCTTTACGCGCAGGTGCGCATCCGTGACACGGGGACGGGTATCCCGGCTCACCACCTGAAAAACATCTTTATGCCTTTCTTCTCCACGAAGGATTATGGCACGGGATTGGGGTTATCTATCAGCCATAACATTATAAAAAGTCACAACGGCTCAATTGAAGTAGAAAGCCAGGTTGGAAAAGGCTCGACTTTTACCGTTAAATTGCCTTTTATCCAAAAGGAGGTGCCCGGTGCCTTATAAAGTTCTGGTTGTAGATGATGAAAATGAAGTGCGGAGTTTGCTTGATGACCTGTTGAACAGGGAAGGTTACCGGTCAAAAGCCTGCGCCACCGGCGAAGCGGCCATTGAGCTGTTAAAAAAAGAAAAATTTGACGTCGTGCTCCTGGATATCAAACTAGCCGGGACAAACGGCTTGGAGGTGCTCAAAAACATACGGGAGCACCATAAAGAGATCCCGGTGGTCATGATCACCGGTTTTGGCTATGACGAAGACCTGATCGCCAAATCAAAACAACTCGGCTGCTGCGGATACATAGGAAAGAATATGCCCGTATCCCAGATATTATCCACTTTTAAACACCTTGTGAAGAAAGCGAAAGAAAAGGAGCACCACGCAAAATGAGCGAAGAATTCCTAAAACCCGTATATATAGACGCTTTTGATTTGGATGACGCCTGGTTCCAATGTTTATCGGCGATCCTGGATAAAGGCCACGCCTACACGATCACCCGGGGCAGCTATGAGGGCCAGAAACGCCTTGAATTTGATTTTGTCTCAGTCAGAGTGCGTAAACCGGCTCATCAGATAATCCCGATCATTCCGGAAGGCATGAGCATCCCCGCCCCGACGGATATGGATTATATACAGGGATATTTGAGCTATCTGCTTACCGGCGCTAAAACCGAAACAGAGGATTATACTTACGGGGAGAGGCTGGTTGACCCTAAGGTCAAGATCGATCAGGGACCCGGCGGCAAAGGGCTGGTACGTGAAATGCCCCTGAATGTGAACCAGATAGAAGAAGTGATCAAGATGTATAAGGAAAAGGGCCCGGGAACCAACCAAGCGGTAATGGAGATCGGAATGCCCTCGGATATTAAATTAGTTGATCCGCCGTGCCTTAGGTTGATCGATACGCGCATTCGTTACGGCAAACTCCATTTTATCCTCTATTTCCGCTCATGGGACCTTTGGGGAGGATTCCCGTCAAATTTGGGTGGATTGCAGCTGGTAAAACAGTATATGGCCGAAGAGATCGG
>SCRK01000148.1 GCA_004298075.1 bacterium
CGTGTAGCCATAAGGCATAAGGATATCCACCCGCTCCTGCATCTCCTTGGCCGCCTTGTCCGTAAAGGTAAGCGCGAGGATCTCATCGGTCTTGGCCAGGCCTTCATTGATCAGCCAGGCGATCCGCTGGGTGATCACCCGGGTCTTTCCCGTGCCTGCGCCGGCAATGATCAGCAGCGGCCCCTCTTTATGGGTAACCGCCTGCACCTGCTCCTTATTCAATCCCTCTAAAACTTTATCCATAATCGATCTTATTGATTAGGCATTGTTTCCCCTGAAGCAGGGCTTTCTTGCAACTTAGCCATCTTCTTATTCAGTTTGGCCAATCTTTTCTCCTCTTGCTTCTTCTTTCTCGCCTGTTCCTTGAGGTTCTTTTGAAACGAATAATTAACCATTGCCATCACTTTATCCTCCTCTTTTCTTTAGTAACGGATCCTGCCTGCTCAAGCCGCTATAATCAACTATTATTCTATCTTGACAACGCCGGAATTTCAAGTATACTTATGGAAATTAAGGATAGGTTAGGCGCTCATTAAAGGAGTTCTAAAAATGCTTAAAAAATGCGTTTTATGTAAAAAAGGCGAGCTTAAAGGAAAACAGATATCCAGAAAAGGCCAATATAAATCCAAGGGCGGCACCGGCTCGAAGATCGCCCGCTGGACAATGCGCAAATTCCTGCCGAATCTGCAAAAAATGCGCATCATGATAGACGGCCATCCGGAACAAGTCTACATCTGCGCCAAATGCATCAAAAAGGGTGATTTCAAGAAGGCCCCAAAAAGGGTCAAAAACCCTATTTAAAAAATATATCCTTGGCCTCCAGGATCAGCGACTCATCATCCCTCCAGCTGTCAATCTTAGCCGTATAAACCAGGTCAAATGAATCTGCCTGCATCAGGCTGTCCAGCAAACTGCTCATCCCGAAACCAATAACCTGGCAAGTTGTCAGGCCGTCGGTTACCCAGAATTTCAAGGTCTGGCGGCTTAAACTCTGCGCCTGTCCTTTTAGTTTGAGCGAACGCGTATAAAATAACGGCTCCGGACAGGCCATGCCAAATGGCTCTAAAGATTCCAGCTCCCTGACCATCTTCTCATTTAATTCGGAAAGCGGAAGCTCCATATCAATATCCATGCTGGGGAGCAGATCTTCGATCTTCAGCCGGTCATGCGCCAGCTTATTAATGCTTTTTCTGAAATCGTCAATATTGTCTTTGGTGATCAACAACCCCGCCGCGTGGGCATGTCCGCCGAAGCTGTCCAGCAGCTCCTTGCAATCCACAAGCGCGTCAAATAAATGGAAATTCTTGATCGAGCGCGCGGAACCCTTGCATAAATTATCATTTAAAGAAATGACTATTGCCGGACGGTAAAACCTGTCGGCAAGCTTTGAGGCAACGATCCCCAGCACACCCTGGTGCCAATCCTCCTTGGCGATCACGATCACCTTTTGTTCCTTAAAATTGATCTCCCGGTTGATGATCTCCTCCGCTTCCTCTAAGATCTTGCTTTCTACCTTCTGGCGCTGGCGGTTAAACTGCTCAAGCTCTTTGGCAAAACCCTGGGCCTGCTCCATATTTTGGCTCATCAGCAGATTTAAAGATGTCTCCGCGTTACTCATCCGTCCTGCGGCATTCAATCGCGGGGCAATAATAAAGCTTACGTAAGTGGAATTGAATTTCTTATTTTCGATCCCCGCGTTCTCGATCAAGGCGCGCAGGCCCGGCCTTTTGCTCTGGCCCATACGGGATAAACCCTCCCTGGCAATGATCCGGTTCTCCCCGCTCAAAGGAACGCTGTCGGCAATAGTGCCTAAAGTAACCAGGTCCAGGTCTTCGCTAAGCAGGGAATTGGTTATAGCCTGACAAAATTTATAAGCCACTCCCACCCCGGCCAAATCCCTGTAAGGATAACCGGAATGTTTAAGCTTAGGGTTTATCATGCTTGAAGCGGCGGGCAGATCCAGTCCCTGCGGCTCATGGTGGTCAGTAACAATTACATCTATGCCTGCCTGCCTTAGCCCTTCTACCTCTTTATGGTTAGCTGTTCCGCAGTCAGCAGTAACCATAAGCTTTACCTTATTCTCCTTTGCAAAATTAATTATTTCTTTATTCAAACCATAGCCTTCTTTGATCCGGTGCGGGATATGATGCAGGACATCCAAACCCAGTGAAACAAGCGTATTTTTGACTAAAACCGTGCTGGTTATACCGTCCACATCATAGTCGCCAAAAACCATTACCTTCTCTCTATTCTCCATCGCTTTCTTGACTAAACTTATCGCCTTAGGCATATCGGAAAATAAATGCGGGCTGAATAGATCGCTTATGCCGCTTTTAAGGAATTTTTCCGCCTCGGCAGGAGAGCTTACTTTGCGGTTGACCAGGATCTGGGCAAGGACTTTGGATATGCCCAATTCTTTGGAGAGTTGATTTTGCAGGTGGATATGCGGGGCGGCTAATCTTAATATTTTATGGGTGGACATTACATTTTTTCCGGGCGAGCTACGCCTAACAACTCTAACCCGCAGGATAAAACGATCTTTACCCCCTTGATCAGTTCAAGCCTGGCACAGGTGAGCGCGGCCCCCTGGCCTAAGACCCGGTGCAGGTCATAAAACTTATGGAAACTTTCGGAAAGCTCCTGGAGATAAACAGTAAGCGGATAAGGATCCCGGTTGATCAGGCATACATTGAGGACCGCCTCAAGCTCAAGCATCTTCTTGATAAGATCCAGCTCCTCTTTCTCCGCCAGCACGGAAAGATCCAGATCCTCTTTAAGCCGGATATCCGCGCTGCGCAATATGCTGCAAATGCGCGCGTGGGCGTACTGCACGTAATATACCGGGTTTTCGGCGCTTTGCTTCTTGGCCACCTCAAGGTCAAAATCCAGGTGGCTGGATGTGCGGCGCATTAGAAAGAAGAACCTGGAGGCATCCGCGCCCACTTCATCCAATATCTCGCGCAAGGTTATATACTGGCCGCGCCGGGTAGACATCTGGATCGGAGTCCCGTTACGGAAAATAGTTGCCAGCTGCACGATAATTACCGACAGGCTCTCCGGAGAATGCCCGAATGCCTCAATGGAGGCCTTGATCCGGTTAATGTATCCATGATGATCCGGGCCCCAAAGGTTGATCAGCCAGCTAAACCCGCGCTTATATTTATCCTGATGATAAGCGATATCCGGGGCTAGATAAGTTTGGGAGCCATCGCTTTTAATTACCACCCTGTCCTTATCATCCCCAAAAGCGGTTGACTTAAACCAGGTAGCCCCATCCTGTTCATACAAAAATCCTTTTTCCTTTAATTGGCTGAAGGATTCCTCAATTTTGCCGCTTTTAGCCAGTCCCTTTTGCGAATACCAGCAATCAAAATCAACCCCGAAATCCGATAATTCCTGCTTGATGATCTTTAAGATATGATCGGCGGCAAAATCACCAAGCTCGGCATCTTTGATCTTCTGCTTATCCGCTTCTTTGGCAATATCATATATGTAATCACCCTGGTAATAATTTTCAGGGAACTCTATTCTTTCACCGGCCAACTCCCTGCGGCGCAGCTCCACGGACCTGCCGAGAATATTTATCTGGTTACCCTCATCATTAAGGTAATACTCCCGCTGCACGTTAAAACCCAGAAAGCTTAAAATATTTGCCAGGCAATCCCCTACCGCTGCCTGACGGGCATGGGCAACCGATAATGAACCGGTGGGATTAGCGCTGACAAATTCGATCAGGACTTTTTTCCCTTTACCCGTATCCAGCCTTAAGGCCTCTTTACCTTCGGTGATTATTTTGCCCAGCTGGTCGTAGAAATAACCCGGAGCAAGATAAAAGTTTATAAAACCTGACCCCTCAACCTTTACCAGGCTAACCGAATCTTTTAATTCGGATTCGGCGATCTCCCGCTGGATTATTTCAACCAACTCCGCGGCGACATCACGGGGAGGCCTCCTGATCAGTTTGCCTAATTTTAAGGCGATATTCGTGGTAAAGTCGCCGAAGCGGTTATCGGTAGGAAAATCAATGATTATCTCCTCCGGCGCCAATCTTAGCTTGGCTTTTGCCAATGCCGCGGTGACCAGGGCTGTAATATCTTCTTGAATGTTCTTATGCATTGAAAAAAAGGCAAGCTATGCTTCTCTAAAACTACGGCTTTGTCGGCGGCTTTGCGGCGCTGACCCTGACTTTCTTGGCGTCGGACCAAAGCCTCTCTAAAGAATAAAACTCCCTCACGGGCTTATAAAAAGCGTGGGCGATCACTGAAACGTAATCCAAAGCAATCCAGCCGGATTCGTCGCCCGGAGAGACCCTTGAGAGAGATTTTATTCCTTTATTCTCCAAATCTTCCTGGATACCCCTGGCGATGGCGCCGGCCTGCCTCAAAGAGTTGCCGCTGGCGATGACAAAATAATCGCAGAAACCGGCTACCTTTGAGACATCAAGAATAACGACCTTCTCGGCTTTTTTTGCTTTCGCAGCCAGGGCAATGGCTTGAGCTAACTGTTTTGATTCTATTTTTAAGTACTCCTGTTCAAAAAAGCTAAACTTACTTTGCTTTTCCCAAGATCTTATACATACCGGTGCCGCAGGAAGGGCATTTGCCTCTTACAGCAGCGCGGCCGTTCTTCATGGTGACCTTCTGCTCGTCTTTCATGTCTTTCTTGCCTTTGCATTTCACGCAATATCCTGTTTCTGCCATTTGTTTCCTCCTTTTTATGCAAGACGGTTAATCCAACTGTTGAATAATACTATCACAGCTTAAATTTCATGTCAAACAATTCTTCAGTGCTTCCTCCTGCCGTGGGAATGTTTTTCTTCTATCTCCCCGACGATCTGCTCCAACAGGTCCTCCAAAGTGACCAGGCCCAGGGTTTTATGTTCCTTATCCGTGATAATGGCGATCTGGATCTTCTCCTCCTGGAATTTCTTTAGAAGGTCATTGACGCACATCCCCGGCTGCACATAATATGGCGGATGGACCAGGTCCTGCAGAAGAAATAACCCTTTTTCCCTTAATATATAAAGCAGGTCCTTGGCATAAACTATGCCGACAATGTTATCCAGCGAATCTTTATATACAGGAAGCCGGGCATACCCCTCTTCCACGAATGTATTAAGCAGGCCTTCGGAGCTGGTGTTAATGCTGACGCCGACAACCTTATCCCTGGTAACCATGACATCGCTCAAGCGGGTATCCCCGAATTCAAAGATGCGGTGGAGCATCTTGCGCTCATCTTCGCTCAAGACCCCTTCCTCCTTGCCCAGTTCGATCATGGTCTTCAATTCCTCTTCGGTAACCAGGGGCATCCTTTTGGCCGGGCCTACGCCGAAGAGCTTCAGGATAAAATTACTGATTCCGATAAAAAGTATGATCAGGGGCTTTAAAATCACAAGCAACAGCTCCATCAGCGGAGCCACGAACAGGGCTACCCTTTCCGTACGTTTTGACGCAAGGATCTTCGGGGTTACCTCGCAGAAAATAAGCAATACCATTGTAGTGATAAAGGTAGATGCAAGTATCCCCCAACGGTACCCGTAAATCTGCACGAATATACCGGTGACGATCGAAGAAATTGCGATATTAACGATATTATTGCCGATAAGGATGGCGGCGATCAGCTTGTCCAGTTTAGCTACCAGGCGCTGGATGCTCTGGGCGCGCTTGATCCCCTTCTGCAGCATGTGGCGCAGCCGGATCTTGCTTAAACCGATGATGGAGGTTTCGGAGGCGGAAAAGAAAAAAGAAAGCACCAGGAGAATGAACAGCACTAATAATGCCCCCGGAAAAATAGTTAAATGCGCCATTATTTTAAATTGAGTTTCGCGTAGATCTTCTTGCGCTCTTTGCCCAGCGGGCCGATCAGGGCAAGATTAGCTTTTTCACGCTTGAATATATGTTGGGCGGCTTGGCGTATATCTTCTATGCTCACCTTATTTACCTCAGCCACAACCTCTTCCAATGTATATGCTTTATCCAGGCAGGATGTGCTCTCGCCGATCCAGAGCATATACTCCATAGTATCCTCTAAAGCCAGCATGAGCTGGCCCAGGTAAAATTCCTTAGACCGCTTAAATTCGTCTTTAGTCACCGGCTTATTCCTGATCTTGCCTAACTCCCTGAAGATCAACTCAAGGCAGGGCCCCACCTTGCAATTATCTATGCCCGCATGCACCAGGAAGGCGCCGGTATCGGAATAGCGCTTAACCCCTGTGCCGATCTCATAAGCCAGCCCTCTTTTTTCCCTAACCTCGTTAAAAAGGCGGCTGGACATATTTGCTCCCAAAATTATGTGCAGCATTGCCTGGGCATGCTTTAAAGGATGGTCGCGTTTCAAGGCATGGAACCCCAAAGCCATATGCGTCTGCTCGGTATTTTTGTGAAAGATCTTAAGCTGCTGATTCG
>SCRK01000149.1 GCA_004298075.1 bacterium
GATCTACGGAGGATTTAAATCCGGGCAGTGGGAGGGGGTCGCCGATTATATACGCAACCGTGTCCCGGCGTTTGTCCTGCTTTTAGGCCATGTTGATGAAATATTGGTAGCCACGGGTTTAGGGGTTTTGGCCTTTGGCCTTCCGATCATTACCGATCTAGAGGTTCCCCAGCTGGGAAAGATCGATACCACTTTGTTTGAAGCTTTGGTAACGGAGAAAGATTATCAAAAGCTGGCCTCAAAATGCATATTGACCCGCGGGATAAAAGTGAAGATGGCTGAGGTGGCTGTGCCTGTGCCGTACGCGGCGGCATTTGAAGGGGAGCGCGTGCGCAAGGAGCAGCTGGCGGTTGAATTTGGAGGCAAGGCCAGCTCTGCTCTTGAATTCCTGAGCATGAAGGAGGAGGCGCTTATTGACGACGGGAAGGTAGAGCTGATCGGGCCGGATGTTGACCAGCTTCCCGCCGGATCAAAGTCCCTTCCTTTGGCGATCGCGGTAGATGTATTCGGCCGCAAGATGCAGAAGGATTTTGAGCCGATCTTAGAGCGGCAGATCCACCGTTTCGTGAACTATGCCATGGGGCTTATGCATATGGGCCAGCGGGATATGGTCTGGATCAGGATCTCCAAAGATGCTTTT
This sequence comes from bacterium, assembly GCA_004298075.1. GTDB lineage: Bacteria > Omnitrophota > Gorgyraeia > Gygaellales > Profunditerraquicolaceae > UBA6249. The sequence continues at coordinate 641 of SCRK01000149.1, forward strand.
GCTAAAGGTTTTAGGCTTAAGCACCTGGGGGTGATCCTGCATGCAATGCTGCACCAGGAATACAGCGCAATAGTGGATAAGGTGCAGGTCAGGCTTTACACAACTCAGGTGGATGTGGATAAGCTGATCGCCGAAGCGCAGAAGGTTTTTGACCAGCGGGATGAACGCTTGAAGGGGATGACTGATGAAAGCGTGGATACATTTTACTCATGCCTGCTATGCCAGTCCTTTGCCCCTAATCATGTGTGTGTAGTTACGCCCGAGCGCTTAGGGTTATGCGGGGCATACTCCTGGCTGGATGCCAAGGCATCTTTTGAGATCATTCCTACCGGCCCGAATCAGCCGATCACTAAAGGCAATCTCCTGGACGCCAGGCTTGGCCAATGGGACAATATCAATGAATTCGTCCGCCAGAAATCAAACAAGACCATTGAGGCGGTGAGCATGTATTCATTGATGGACGGCCCGCAGTCATCCTGCGGATGCTTTGAATGTATCGTGGCGATAGTCCCGGAGGCAAACGGGGTGATGATCGTGCACCGCGATTATTCCGGGCTTACCCCTTCGGGAATGAGCTTTACCACTTTAGCCGGTTCAGTCGGAGGCGGGGTGCAGACCCCGGGATTCCTGGGTGTCGGGAAACTCTATATATTAAGCAAGAAATTCATCTCGGCTGAAGGCGGGCTTAAAAGAGTGGTCTGGATGCCTAAAGAGTTGAAGGAGCTGCTGGGAGATAAACTGAAGAAGAGGGCTCAGGAAATCGGAGAACCTGATCTTGTGGATAAGATCGCCGATGAATCTGTGGCAACCGGCTCTGAGGAGCTCATGGTTTTTCTGAACAAAGTAGCCCATCCGGCATTGACCATGGACCCGATCATCTAAATTCAGATTTTGCTTGACTGCTTTATTAACGGAGTATATAATAACTAAACTAATGGAAAATCCTTCCCTGTTTAAATCCATAATTATTACGGGCGCAATATTATACGTTTTTTGTCCTGCCGGTCCGCTTTTCGCGAAAGATAAGTGGGTCGATCCTGCTGACGCGGGTATTTCCGCTACTATGCATAAGCAGGCGGAGGAATACAGGAATACGGGCCTGGAGTATCAGCGTACGGGCGATCTGGATATGGCGGTAAGCTTATATCAAAAGGCGCTTGCCGTGGACCCGGGCTATGGTATTGTTTATAATGACCTGGG
>SCRK01000150.1 GCA_004298075.1 bacterium
CGTTCACGGTGTTGAGTAAGATCAAGGCCGACCATTTCATCTTTCTCGCTGACACGCATCCTAAAAAAGATATCCACAAACTTGTATATAACAAATGTGGCGATAAAAGTATAACCGACCGCGACTGCGACCGCCAGTAATTGCACGAGCAATTGCCTGGGATTGCCGTATAATAAACCATTGTTTCCGGCGGGATTTATCAACTTGGAGGCCAGCACTCCGGTTAAAAGCGTGCCAAGTATGCCTCCGACACCATGCACCCCGAAAGCATCCAAAGAATCATCATAACCGAACCGCGGCTTGGTTATGGAAACCGCGATAAAACAAACTATACTTGCCCCTATGCCGATAAGAATAGCCGAAACCGGGGTTACAAATCCTGAAGCGGGAGTAACGGTGGCTAATCCGGCGATCGAGCCGGTTACTATGCCAAATACCGTGGGCTTGCCGTTACGTATCCACTCCAACAAAGCCCAGCTTAAACCCGCTGCCGCTGCCGCTGAATTAGTGGCAATAAAAGCGCTTACCGCTACCCCGTTAACTGCCAAAGCGCTTCCGGCGTTAAAACCGAACCAGCCGAACCACAGCAGGGCTGTGCCTAAGACTACGAAGGGAAGATTATGCGGAGACGGAGTATGCTCCAGGTTTCTTCTCCTTCCGATAACAATAGTCGTAACTAAGGCGGCAATCCCGGCGCTGGTATGAACTACAATACCTCCGGCAAAATCAAGCACACCGAGTGCCTTGAGCCATCCCCCCTCCCCCCAGACCCAGTGGCATAAAGGATCATAAACAAATGTCGCCCAAAGCAGGATAAAGGCTAAAAAGGCCGAAAACTTCATTCGTTCGGCAAAAGCGCCGATGATCAAAGCCGGGGTGATCACGGCAAACATCATCTGAAAAACCATAAATGCCTGGTGCGGGATGGTCGCCGAATATCCAGCGTAGGGTGTTAATCCTACACCGCTCAGGCCAAGCCAATTAAAACCTCCCCAGAATCCATTACCCGGGGCAAAAGCAAGGCTGTAACCAAAAAATATCCATTGTAAAGACAATAGACATAAAGCGACAAAACATTGGATCAAAACGCTTAAGATATTCTTACGCCTGACCATGCCGCCGTAGAAAAAAGCAAGACCGGGGGTCATCAACATTACAAAAGCCGCCGACATGAGAACGAATAACGTATCAACCTGGTTGATCATACTGTCTCCTATTATCTGCACAATTGATTATTCAACTGTGTAAAATCTGGCCAAATAAAAAGGCGCCTTCACGGAGAATTTTTCTAAACCGCGTTGGCGCCAACATTGCGCTATTCAATATAAACACTACTGCGTGCTTATATTAATTTATACTCATACAAGTAAACAATTGCCTGTTTTGGTAACCTGTTTTTAACCTATGGCGATTGTGCCCCGCTCCTCGGTCCTTATACGCACGCACTCCTTTAGATCCAATACAAATATCTTCCCATCCCCGGTTTCACCGGTCTTAGCCCCCTTAACGATCGCCTTGATCGTCGGCTCAAGGTAGTTGTCATTTACAGCGATCTCAAGGCGGATCTTGCGCAGGAGATTACCGGTCTCCTTGGCCCCGCGGTAAACCTCGGTGACCCCCTTTTGCCTGCCGTGGCCTAAGACCTCGCTTACCGTGATCAAGTTCACATCAGCTTTATACAACTCATCTTTGACCTCTTCTAATTTATACGGTTGGATTATCGCGATCACTAGTTTCATAAGTGCCTCCTGGTTTAATTTTCCCTATATTCTACCTAAAAACGGGGTCAGAATTAATTCTGACCCCGTTTTCCTTATTCTAATACCGTATACGCCCTTTCACGATGCTGAGTAAGATCAAGGCCCATGGCTTCCGATTTCTCATCCACCCTTACGCCAATGAACAGATCCACTAACTTATAGATTATCAAAGTAACCACCCCGGTATAAACAATGGTTACCCCCACAGCCAAAAGCTGCACCATGAACTGTTTGGGGTTGCCGAAGAATACCCCGTTTGCTCCGGCGGAATTAACCAACTTTGAAGCAAATAACCCGGTAGCCAAAGCTCCCCAGATACCACCGACGCAATGCACGCCAAAAGCATCCAGAGAATCATCATAGCCGAATAAAGGCTTGATCACGGTTACGGCAATAAAACAGAATACGCTGACCAGTAAACCGATAATGATCGCCGGGATAACGCTCACGAAACCCGCCGCGGGGGTGATCGCGACCAGACCCGCGACCGCGCCTGAACAAGTGCCAAAAATAGTCGCTTTACCATTACGCATCCATTCAATTAATGCCCAGCTTAAGCCTGCTGCCGCGGCTGCCGTATTGGTCACTACAAAAGCATTTACCGCCAGGCCATTTGCCGCCAAAGCGCTTCCGGCATTAAAACCAAACCAGCCAAACCATAATAATGCGGTCCCTAAAACCACAAAAGGCATGTTATGCGGCGTAGGAACATTTTTTTCTAAGTTACTTCTTCTGCCTAATACTATTGCCGTAACCAAAGCGGCTATACCGGCGTTGATATGCACTACAGTTCCTCCGGCAAAATCCAAAGCCCCCATATTCCTTAACCATCCGCCCATTCCCCAAACCCAGTGGCATAAAGGATCATAAACAAATGTCGCCCAAAGCAGGGTAAAAATAAGGAACGCGGAGAATTTCATCCTTTCGGCAAATGCGCCGATGATCAAAGCCGGGGTAATGATGGCAAACATCGCCTGGAAGATCATGAATGCCTGATGCGGGATCGTGCCGGCATAATCAGCATATGGCTCTAAGCCCACACCGTTTAAACCCAGCCACTGCAGCCCTCCCCAAAATCCATTGCCGGGGTGGAAAGATAAGCTATACCCGATCAAAACCCACTGAAGGCTCAAAACACACATGATAATAAAACACTGCATCAAAACACTCAATACATTCTTCCTGCGCACCATCCCCCCGTAGAAGAATGCCAGGCCCGGGGTCATTAACAATACCAGGGCTGCCGAGATCAAAACCCACGCTGTATCACCCGTATTAATCATCTTTTTTCCTCCTTCTTAATGTATCCCTAATTTATCTTTTACTACCTCTGCGTAAAGCTTGTTTATCCTTCCGGTCTTAAACCAGCGCTCTAATGTGGAAACCGGGATGTCAATTTTCTTTGACAGATCGTGCAATGTAAAACCCCGGTCCTGTTTCAATTGCATTATCTTGTTAATAAAATCGCGGTTGAGCATTTTATTTACCTTAGAAATCCACATCCAGCTGAAAGGTCACGGTGTTCTTTGAATTCGGGTTGTTATACACATCGTAACCGAGGATCACCGAAACATTATTGTTGAATTTCCAGGCAAACCCGTAGTTTAGCGCGCCGTAAGATGATTGCGTTCCCTGGTAATCCACGCATAACCATAATTTATCGCTTATCTCGCTCATTACCCTCTCCCAGGCGATCATCGGCCCGGAGTTATCCCGCTCCCCGTTCTTGTCGCGCAAAAGCCTGCCATTACCGTTGAAATAACCGGCAGAGAACCTGCCTAGATTAAACTTACCTATAGAAGCGGTTTTTGCCGCCCTTAAATACCAAACATTATTATCGGTAAAGTTGTGCTTATAACCCATATCATAGCAACCAACGGCAAATGCGGGCATATTCTTAAAATAAGCGTCTTCCGGAACACCGAATTTGAAATGAAAATATACCGGCCATTGATCCAAAGTATGCCCAAATCCCTTCTTGTAGTCAAAACCGGTTTCAGCCATGATCTTTCCTAAAGGGCTCCAGAATTTTCCCAAAAGGTTATTTTCCGGCTTATCCGACAATAAGCTGAAGGTAGGTCCGTAAATCTGTTGGACATAAAGCTTATTATCGTTATGATCCCTGCTCTTAACCGGCGTATAGTTATCCACGTTTAAATGGATCTTACCGTAGGGCTGAATATCGGTTGAAGGGGCCCAAATAAGGGTGGTCGGTGTGGCATACGCGTTTGATAAAGTAAAAATGCAGAAAACCGCTAAAACTAAACCTGTTAGCCTCATTTACTGCCTCCTTTTTAATAAAAAAGCGCCTTTAAAAGTCCACCCTGGACTAAAAAAGACGCCTGTGGTTAAATCTTACACTTCAATGTGCCTTACGCTACTACAAGTAAAGAATACTTATAACTGGTAACTATTTTTTAACCCCATCAAGATGCCGGGAGCATTTCTGGCGGATCCTCTTCATCATCTTCAGCACGGCTACGTGCGAAACTCCCAGCCTCTTACCTATATCTCTGGTGGTCAACCCCTGGCTGAAGTACTCCAGGAGCATCTTTTCCCTGGGGCTAAAGCCGTTGTTCCGGATACTCTGGGCTAATAGTTTGTTATGCAGCTCCTCCCGGCAATCATCGCAGGCCCAATGCTCCCCCAAAAGCTCCCCTATTGTGGTATCGGAATCCGCGCACAAGGCCGCGTCAATACTGACCATGCCGGAACGCTCATTTACCTTGCGGATATAGTTCTTCAGGTGAAAATAACAGCCCTGCAGTATATAGCTGTCTGTTTTATCGCTAAGCGTGCCCTTTAAGAAATTACCCCAGAGATGGATTACCGCCTCCTGATAAAGGTCATCGTGATTAAAAGAACGGAAATGGCCGTTTAACCTGTAGGCGATCCGCTTGATCGTTGGCGATAGCTTCTGGTGCAACTGTTCAAATTCCATATTTTAAGCCCTCTAAAAACAGAAACGTCCCCTACCCTATCTCACGGGGTAAAGGACGCCTTAGTCCCAACAAAAAAAGCCTTCCAGGCACTCTCTGCCCGAAAGACTTCTATGTCTTACTTACTTCGTTGTGTTTAAAGCATACCACATATTTAACGGTTGTCAAGTAAGAAAATGGGGTCAGAATTATTTTTCTAGAAAAATAATTCTGACCCCATTTTTACCCTCTGTATTTATTGGTAATCGGCATACGCCTGTCCCTTCCGAAAGCCTTAGGGGTGATTTTTATTCCCGGTGGAGACTGCCTGCGCTTATATTCGCTTGCGTCAACCATCTTTAGGGCTTTGGAAACTGTTGCCTTATCAAAACCCAAAGCAACGATCTTCTCCAGTTCTTTATCCTCTTCAATATAAGCTTTCAGGATGGGGTCTAAAATATCGTAAGACGGCAGAGTATCCGAATCTTTTTGATTGGGGCGCAGCTCCGCGGTAGGTTCCTTGGTAAAGACGCGCTCGGGTATAGCGGCGGATAAAGTGTTCCTGTGACGGGATAATTTATAAACCAGTTCTTTGGGAACATCCTTAATAACGGCAAATCCTCCGGCCATGTCCCCGTAAAGAGTGGCATAACCTGTGCTCATCTCCGATTTATTGCCGGTAGCCAAAACAATCCAGCCGAATTTATTGGAGAAGGCCATAAGCATGTTCCCCCTTATGCGCGCCTGCA
>SCRK01000151.1 GCA_004298075.1 bacterium
TCCCTTTTTCTTATTTTATTGTCCTTTGGCAGCCTTGTCAAACTCTAAATCCAGTTTTACTAACCCGCCTTCAAAAGGAGCGATTATCCGCTCAAGAATACCGGAAAGATAAGCCATAAGAATCCCATAATTAGTGATCGGGACATGCGCCTCCCTGGCCTTCTCGATACGGTGCATGATCTCCCTTCGGTTAACCATGCAGCCTCCGCAGGAGATGATCAGTTTATAACGGCTTATATCCTGAGGGAAATCCCCTCCGGCGGTTACTTCATAATGCAGCTCCTTCTTGGTATGATCCAAGAACCAGGTGGGGATCTTGGTGCGGCCGATATCTTCAGGCTGCACATGATGCGTGCAGGCTTCGGCGATCAAGATTTCATCCCCATCCTTTAAACCCTCTAAAGCATAAACACCCTGGATATAAACATTAAGATCCCCTTTATGCCTGGCAAAGACCGTAGAAAATGATGTCAAGGGGATACCCGCCGGCAGCATATCGCGCACATCTTCAAAAACCTGCGAATCGGTGATCACCAGGCGCGGTTTCTCTTTTAATGCTTTAAGGCAATCCAATAACTCGGTCTCTTTTGTGACCAGGGCGGTAGCATTGCTATCCAGGCAGTCGCGCATTACTTGTACCTGCGGCAGGATAAGCCGGCCTTGCGGCATGGCGCTGTCAATCGGGCAGACTAAGACTACCACATCCTTAGGATCGATTATATCGGCTACCAGGGGGATCGGCGACCAATGGCCTGGGGCTATATCCATGATCTTTTGCTTAAGCTCCGCTATACCCTGGTTAGTTTTGGCGCTTACCTTAATATAGGGAAGCTTGCTCTCTTCTAAATACTTTTGCGCCTCCTCGCCTGGCAGTTCACATTTATTGATTATGAATAAAAAGGGCAGCTTTTTACTCTTGAACGTCTTGACCAGCTCTTCTTCAAAATTATCGATTTTTGTATCCGGGGCGACAACGATCAAACCGACATCGGTCTTTCTTAAAACCACCAAAGTGCGCTTAACCCGCTCATCTCCCAAAAGGCCTTCGTCATCGATACCAGCGGTATCAATTAACATGCAAGGCCCGATAGGCAGGATCTCCATGGCTTTATATACCGGGTCAGTGGTTGTCCCGGCTACTTCAGAAACAATCGCGGTATCCTGGCCGGTAACGGCATTAATTAAACTGGATTTTCCGGTATTCCTTTTACCAAATATACCAATATGCAATCTGTTGCTTGCCGGCGTCCTATACATTTAAACTTACTCCTTTTTCTTTCAGAGAACTGCCTTTTGAATAATCGATAAACCTCCCTATTGTTTTAGCCAGGCCGTCCATACAGAAATTACAGGCGCCTACTGCCTCATCAATGCATCTTTTACCCGGGTATATCGCATATAATTTCCGGTATGGCTGCGGGGTAAAATTCGGCATCAGAACATTTGCCCCGCACTTGAGAGCTTCCAATCTGTAATCACTCTCTAAGCTCCCCAAAGCGGTAGTTGCCGGAAGATGTGCATTCCTGGTAACAATACGGGTCAAAGCAATGGCCTTTAAGGTAAGTAACGCGCCAGCTTCCTTATGCGCGGCAAATGGAGTAGCCGGATGCGGGATGAACGGGCCGATACCAACCATATCAAAATTATGCTGCTTAAAGAAAATTATATCCTGGGCGATATTTTTTAGTGTTTGCCCGGGCAGGCCGATAATATTTCCTGAACCAACCTGATAATCCAGGCCCTTAAGAGTATTCAAACAGCCTAAACGCCGGCTGAAACTCATCCTCGGATGCATCGATGAATATAAATTTTTGTCCGAAGTTTCCATCTTAAGCAGATAACGCTCTGCGCCTGCCTGTCTCCATAGTTTATAGTCATCGGCGCTTCTTTCCCCCAGCGAAAGGGTTATTGCCAGGTCAAATCTTGATTTTATATTCAGGATAATATCCTCCAGCCACAACGGGTCCAGGCCCGGATCTTCTCCGGATTGTAAGACTGCTGTCTTTATGTTGCAAGAGGCCAGATAGGCGGCACTCTCAAGCAGCTCACTTTTACTCATACGATACCGCGGAAGTTTATGGTTAAATTTACTCAATCCGCAGTAAAAACACTCTCTGGCGCAAAAATTAGAGAATTCAATGATCCCGCGCAAGATAATCCCGTCACCACAAAATTCTTTTCTTACCTTGTCGGCAAAACTAAAAACCTCTTCCAGGCCTTCTTTATCATTCAA
>SCRK01000152.1 GCA_004298075.1 bacterium
TTGGCCTTTGCGCGGCCTTCATAGTTAAATTCGGCGGGCCGAATATTTTAAGGCAGTATATCTCCTACGGCATCGGCAGTTGTAAGGACATTCCTATCCTGTGCATGCATCCGGATGAGAAAACATTCCTCCCTGAAACCGATAAAGAATACCGGGAGACCCTAGTTCCGCAAACATTTCCCAAATTTTCCATCTCCGCGCCCAAAGGTTTTTGCTTAATACAGGAATTAATTAAAAGGAGATACTACAAAAAAAGAAGCAGGTGCAACGAACCTACAATCTATCTTATTTACCAGGAGCCGCAGGCCCTTACTAGGCTTTACCCGGATGTGCGTAAGACAGGGGTGAAAGATAACCGTGAATTTATCCGCAGGATGTCCTACTCAAACCTGGGAGGAGTGAACAATATTACCGATGCTTTCTTTGTGATCATGAAAAGCGTGTTTACCCCGGATATTGGTAACCAGCTCACAGCCAAAATGATCAAATTCGAGTTAGGAGATAAAGCGGGGTATATCAACTACAACCTGGCTAAGCCGGAAAATTATTTTGACTGCATTGTGGTGGATAAAGAAGACAATTTGTTCAAGGTATATATTAAGGACATCGGCAACCGCCTGGACCTGAATAAGGTATTTACGATAATTTCAACCTTGAAGGCAAAGCAGAATTAACTTGAATTTTTAAGCTTATTGGTTTAGAATTGAAAGATTATGGCGCAGAATTTAATGGATAAGATCGTTTCCCTGTGTAAACGCCGGGGGTTTATCTTCCAGGGAAGCGAAATTTACGGCGGATTGAGCAATACCTGGGATTACGGGCCTTATGGGGTTGAGTTGAAGAATAACCTAAAAAAGGCCTGGTGGCGATCAAATGTCTATGAACGCGACGATATTCTCGGGATGGACGCCGCGATCCTCATGCATCCTAAAGTCTGGGAGGCATCCGGCCATGTTGAAAATTTCTTTGATTTAAAAAGCGACTGCAAATCCTGCAAGAAACGTTTCAAGACCGAAGCGCTTAAGGATAAAAATAAATGCCCTGAATGCGGCGGTGAACTTACCGACTCCCGGCCCTTTAATTTAATGTTTAAAACATACCAGGGCCCGATAGAAGACGCCTCCAGCGCCATCTATATGCGGCCGGAAACCGCTCAAGGCATGTTCGTAAATTTCCTGAATATCCTGGACTCAAGGCATCCTAAATTACCTTTTGGCTTGGCACAGATCGGTAAATCATTCCGCAATGAGATCACTCCCGGCAATTTTACCTTCCGCACCAGGGAATTCGAACAAATGGAGATCGAATATTTTTGCCGTCCGGAGGAAGCGGACAAATTTTATGACTCCTGGGTTGAGGAAAGGTTTAACTGGTATCTGAAGCTGGGGCTTAAAAAAGAAAACCTGCGCAAGCGCCAACATTCTAAAGAAGAACTGGCGCATTACGCTAAAGCCTGCACTGATATTGAATACAGATTCCCGTTCTCTACCTCCGGAGACGACTGGTCAGAACTGGAGGGAATTGCCAACCGTCAGGATTTTGACCTTAAGCAGCATTCCAAGATCAGCGGCAAAGAATTGATGTACTTTGATGACCAGAAGAAAGAGAAATTCTATCCTTATATAATCGAGCCTTCCGGCGGTGTGGACAGGAGTGTTTTGGCGGTTTTAGCCGATGCCTATCATGAAGAGAAAGTAAGGGAGGATACACGGGTCGTGCTTAAACTGAACAAAGAGATGGCCCCCACCAAGGTGGCGGTGCTCCCGCTTTTACGCAACCGGCCGGAGATAGTGGAACTGGCCAGGAGGATCTCCAAAGAGTTAAAAAAATCCATGGTTACGGTATATGATGATACCGGCGCCATCGGCAAGCTTTACCGCAGGCAGGATGAAGTAGGCACCCTTTACTGCGTAACCGTTGATGTGCAGTCCCTGGAGGACAAACAGGTAACTGTGCGCGAAAGAGACAGCATGCGGCAGGAAAGGATTTCGGTAGACAGCTTAGGGGAATATTTGATCAACCGGCTTAAATAATGATCAGGGACATTTAACGTCCCTAAAAACAAGGAAAGGAAGGGTTTAAAAAGTAATGGCAAAGAAATACGTTTACTCCTTCGGTGGAGGCAAAGCAGACGGGAACGAAAGCATGAAGAACCTCTTGGGCGGCAAAGGCGCCAACCTCGCCGAGATGGCCGGGAACAAAGAATTGCTGCTTCCTGTGCCTCCGGGCTTTACCATCACCACAGAGGTCTGCACATATTATTATGAGAACAAAAAGAAATACCCAAAGGAATTAAAGGAACAGGTACTTAAAGCCCTGGAAAAGGTAGAAAAATTAATGGGTAGAAAATTCGGGGATGCCTCTAACCCCCTGTTATTTTCCGTCCGTTCGGGTGCTCGGAAATCCATGCCCGGGATGATGGAAACGGTTTTGAATGTCGGCCTGACCGAAAAAACCATTCCCGGCCTGGTCAAGCAAAGCAACGGCAACAGCCGTTTTGTTTACGACGCTTACCGCAGGCTGATCATGATGTACTCCGACGTAGTCATGGAAAAGGCCGCGGGTATCGAACCAAAAGGAGAGGAAGGGATCCGCAAACAGCTGGAGAGGATAATGGCTGAGGTAAAAAAATCAAAGAATTACGCCAGCGACACGGACTTAAACGTGGATGACCTGGAGAAACTCTGCGATGCGTTTAAAGCCAAGATCAAAGATGTTTTGGGCAAGGAATTTCCCGACGAACCAATGGAGCAGCTCTGGGGAGGCATCGGGGCGGTATTTTCCTCCTGGAACGGAAAACGGGCCATCAGCTACCGCAGGATCGAGAATATCCCGGATGAATGGGGTACTGCGGTAAATGTGCAGACCATGGTCTTCGGGAATATGGGTAATGATTCGGCTACCGGGGTCGCTTTTACCCGTAACCCCGGCAACGGAGAGAATAATTTTTACGGTGAATATTTGATCAACGCTCAGGGAGAGGACGTAGTCGCCGGTATCCGCACCCCGGCGCCGATCAATGAATATTCAACCAGCAGCCATAACAAGGAGCTGCTTAGGCTGGAAAAAGCAATGCCCGCGATTTACAAAGAGCTGCACAGCATCCAAAACCGGCTGGAAAAACATTACCGGGATATGCAGGATATTGAGTTTACCATTGAAAAGGGAAAACTCTTTATGCTGCAGTGCCGCATAGGCAAACGTAACGGCCCGGCCGCGGTGCGCATGGCCGTGGATATGGTCAAAGAGAAATTGATCAAGAAGGAGCAGGCGGTGATGCGGGTAACCCCATCGCAGCTTGATGAATTACTGCACCCGGTCATCGACCCGAAGGCAGAGATGGAGCATAAACCTTTTACCAAAGGGCTGCCCGCTGGCCCGGGTGGCGCGAACGGCCAGATAGTTTTTTCCTCGCATGACGCCGTGGAATGGGCTAAAACCGGCAAAAAAGTGATCCTGGTGCGCGAGGAAACCAATCCTGAAGATGTTGAAGGCATGAGAGCCTCCCAGGCGATCCTCACAGCCCGCGGCGGGATGACCAGCCACGCGGCATTAGTCGCCCGCGGCTGGGGTAAATGCTGCATCGTCGGATGCAGCGATATGCATGTTGACATAGCGAATAAACTCGTGCATGTCGGGGATAAAACGCTTAAGGAAGGCGACTGGATCACCTTAAACGGCACCAAAGGAAATGTCTATGAAGGCAGGCTTACCATGATGGACGCTTCCGAGGAGAACATGATCCTCTCGGAATTCCTGAAAATGTGCGACGGGATAAGGAAATTAGGGGTGCGCACCAATGCCGATACCCCGGATGACGCGGCGAAAGCCCGGCAATTCGGAGCCGAGGGGATCGGGCTTTTTCGTACCGAGCATATGTTCTACGGAAAAGGTTCTGATCAACCGCTCTTCTTGCTGCGTAAAATGATCATTTCTAAAACAGTTGAAGAAAGGCAAAAGGCCCTGGATGAATTATTTCCCTTTGTAAAAAAAGATATCAAAGGCACGATCGCGGCTATGGATGGTTTTCCGGTAGTGATCCGTTTACTGGATCCGCCCTTGCATGAATTCGTTCCCCGTGAGCCGGCGAAATTGGAGGAGTTGGCCAAAGAGCTGAACATTTCCATGGATGAACTCTCCAAGAGAGCCGAAGGCCTGCATGAATCCAACCCGATGATGGGCCATCGAGGGGTACGCCTTGGAGTGACCTACCCTGAGGTAAGCGCTATGCAGATCCGCGCGATCTTAGAGGCAGCGGCTGAATTAAGCAAAGAAGGCAAGCATCCGTATCCGGAGATCATGATCCCGGTTGTCTGCGATGTAAAAGAACTGGAGGACCAGTTCGCGATCGCCGAAAGGATATATAAAGAAGTCCTGGCTAAATACGGGTTAAAGAAATTAAAGCATCTCTTTGGCACAATGATCGAGATCCCGCGCGCGGCGCTGGTCGCGGATAAACTGGCGGCTGTCGCCAAGTTCTTCTCCTTTGGCACCAATGACATGACCCAGATGGGATTTGGTTTTTCAAGGGATGATATCGGCGGCTTCCTGCCGGAGTATATTAAAAAAGGTATTTTGCCGGAAGATCCCTTCCAGAGCATTGACCAGGAGGGTATCGGAGAGTTGATCAAAATAGGCATAAAACGCGGCCGGTCAACCAACAAAAGCCTTGAGGTCGGCATCTGCGGCGAACACGGAGGAGAACCTAAATCCGTGGAGTTCTGCCATAACGTAGGCATGAATTACGTGAGCTGTTCACCCTTTAGAGTGCCGATAGCGAAATTGGCCGCGGCACAGGCAGTGCTAAAGAAGTAAAAAATGGAAGCATTAAAAACGTATCTTAAAGAAGTCCGGCTGATACCTCTTTTGACCCCGAAGCAGGAGATCGAACTGAATAAAAAGATCAGGCGGGGTGATGAGATGGCGCGCAAGGATATGATCCGCGCGAATCTGCGCCTGGTGATCAATATCGCCAAAAGATACATGCACCT
>SCRK01000153.1 GCA_004298075.1 bacterium
TGGCATAAACCAAGGCCAATACCGCGTGCGGCTCTACTGCCTCGGGAGCAAGTACAGCCGCCTGATTCAACTCGGTGATCGCCGATTCAGCATCGCTCTTTTTAATAAAAGCCGACGCCAGGCTGAAATGCAACAGTGAACTGCCGGGATCTTCTTTAACCGCCTGTTGATATTCCTGGATTGCCCTGTCTATATCCTCGAGGTCCTCACAATAAACCCCCATGATATAGTGGCTTAAAGACCGCGGTAGTTCCTTATCAGCTCCCCGGGCCTCCCCCGGGAAAGCAGGCGCGGCCAATGAAAAGCAAAGGCAGAGTACGCTTAGAAAATATCTGAACTTCAAAGGGTTAACCCCAGGCCCTCTTCTTCAAATGACGAAGACGACGACGCATTTTCTTGCGCTTATGTGTCTTGATCTTTTGTCTTTTTCTTTTCTTCCCGCAAGGCATTTTACTTATCCCCCCTGACTACTACCTGCTATCTACTAACTACCCTTTACTGGATCAATATATAACTTTATTCAACGGATACTCAATTATCCCCTGGGCGCCGGCAGCTTTCAATGCCGGGATAAGCACCCTGACGACCTTCTCGTCGATGATCGTCTCAATGGCAAACCAGCTGCCTCCGCTTAATCCGGAAATGGTAGGCGTCTTTAATGCCGGTAATTTTGCCAGCACTTTTTTAAGGTCATTCTTTTTCACATTCATCTTTAAGCCGACTTTTTCTTCGGCGCAGAGAGCGCCCTTTAAAAGCAGGGAGATCTGCTCCATCTTGTCCCTCTTCCAACTGTCTTTATAAGAAGTCTTGTTGGCGATAAACTGGGTGGTGGATTCACAGAGGGTAGCGATCTCAACCAGCTTATTGGCGCGCAAAGAACTGCCTGTTTCGGTCAATTCAACGATGGCATCTACCAGGCCTGCTGAAACCTTGACCTCGGTAGCCCCCCAGCTGAACTCCACATCTACCTTGACCTTATTTTTCTTAAAATAATCTTTGGTGACATTTACCAGTTCAGTGGCTACCCGCTTGCCGTTTAATGCCTTAACGCTTTTTATCCCGGAATCCTGAGGTACTGCCAGGACCCACCTGACTTTATTCAAGCCCTGTTTGGCATAAGTAAGGTCGGTGACCCTGGCTACATCGGAGGCGTTTTCCAGTATCCAGTCATTGCCGGTGATCCCGCAGTCAAGCGCGCCGTCCTGGACATAACGGGACATCTCCTGGGCGCGCAACAGAACCGCCTGGATCTCCGGGTCATCTATGGACGGGAAATATGAGCGGGAACTGGATAAATTAACGTTAAAGCCGGCTTTTTTAAGCATCTTAAAGGTAGACTCCTGGAGCGAGCCTTTAGGAAGACCGAGTTTCAGGATTTTATTTTTCATGTAAGTTTCCCTTAACAAAATACGCCGTGATTTGGATTTTTATTATATCTGTATATTAATAGATTGTAAAGAAAAAATATTAGGGACGTTTCTGGATCCAATCGGGAGACTGTCCCGCTAATTATCTTAGGTGGACCTCAAGCAGGTTCAGTTTATTCGCGGGCAGATCAAGGATGACCTCGCGGGTGATGATCAAATAGCGGGATTTATCGATAGGCAGGTTTTCCGAATTAAGCGATACTTTGGCGATCCGGTATTTGCCAAAATCAAACCTGGCGGGATTCAGAAAAACTATTTTTATCCTCCTGCCGGCAAAGACACGCTCTATGCTGATGCTCGCGTTTTTGCTAAAATGCTCCGAGCTTAATTTTGGCTCGATCATCAGGTCCCCATCCCGGCCCCTGGTCCCGAAAACCTGGGTGAGCATGGTAAGCATAAACCAGCTGGCTGAGCCGGTCAGGTAAGAATACATCCCCCTCCCACGAAGATCAAAATACTCCGGAAGGCAGGGGTAAATTTTACTGCGTCCGGTATCGGAGGCCATTTTATAGAGAGAACTTAAGGCTCTCCACCCTTGCGCGGCATAACCCTGTTTATATAAGGCATAACCGAACATCACTACCATGTGACTGAAGACCGCCCCATTCTCCTTATCCCCGTAGGAAAAAGAAAAAGCCCTGCCCAGATCATGAAGTTCGCTTTTAAAATCCGTATTAAGATGTATACCGTTGGTTTGCCGGTCAGTTAAATATCTATTTACGTTTTGCAGGATCTTGCGTACCTGCCAATCATAGGCGAGGCTCGACATTATGGGAAAGACCTGGCCGGTAAGGGTCATACGCAGCCGGCCGCCGCTCCTGCCTTCCAG
>SCRK01000154.1 GCA_004298075.1 bacterium
CATTATGATCATATCGGCTGCGATGATAAATTCGGGGTGCCGGTTTACGCGCATAAGCAGGAGGTAGCCATGCTCACCGACCCCGGCTTAAATCTTTCCGCTTCTTTTTCCCGGGCCTATAAAGTTGAGTCTGAAATTATCAGCCTGGAGGACAAGCAGGTCATTAAATGCGATTGCCTGGAGCTGGAGGTGATGCATCTGCCCGGGCATTCACCCGGCGGGATAGCCCTTTTAATGAAGAAACCGCGAACGGATATCATTTTTACCGGAGACACCTTGTTCTGCCGTGGGGTAGGTAGGACAGATCTTCCCGGTGGTGATCAGGAGCAGCTTGAGAAGTCGATAAGAGAAAAATTGTTTATTCTGCCTGATGCGACATTAGTTTATCCCGGGCATGGAGCGGCAACTACTATAGGCGATGAAAGAGCTCATTGATTCATTCCTGGATTATCTTTCAGTAGAGCGCGGCCTGGCTAAGAATACTATCATTGCCTACCGCCGGGACCTGAATATTTATTTGGATTTTATCATTGGCCGCGGACGCAACGCTCTATCCCAGATATCCAAAAACGATATTACCGATTTCATGCTTTCCGCTAAAGAGAAAGGTATTTCCCCGGTCAGCATATCGCGCCGCCTGGCAGCCATACGCATGTTCCACCGCTTCCTGGCAAGAGAGAGGGTTTTGAAGAGCGATCCCACCACTTTGATCGATTCTCCAAAGCTGTGGAAGAAGGTCCCTGATACCCTTTCTTTGAATGAGGTGGAGGCATTGATAGCCCAGCCTGAGGTGCGCGATTTCCAGGGTGCCAGGGACAGGGCGATCATTGAGACGCTTTACGCTACAGGTATGCGCGTATCCGAAGCGACAGGCCTTAAGGCTGCTGATGTGAACCTGGATATCGGTTTCTTACGCTGTATCGGCAAAGGCAACAAGGAGAGGGTCATCCCTCTAGGCAAGAAAGCGATCCATAGTATTAAGCGGTATTTGGAGTTTGCTCGTCCGCATTTTCTAAAGAATAAAACCTCGGATATACTTTTCATCAATCGTTCCGGGGCTAAATTATCCCGGCAATCCGTATGGAAGCTGATCAAGCAGTATGCCAAAAGTGCAAAAATAAAGAAACCGATCAAAGTGCATACCCTCAGGCATTCATTTGCTACGCATTTGCTGGAAAGGGGGGCTGACCTGCGTTCCGTGCAGGAGATGCTGGGGCATTCCAATATATCTACTACCCAGATCTATACGCATATCGATAAGGAACGGCTTAAGAAAATACACAAGATGTTCCATCCGCGGCCATAAAAGCAGTAGATAGCAGGTAGTAGCTAGAATGTAGGAAAAAGATGAGAGCATACTTAAAAAGATTGCCGGCAGAACTCAAAGAGCTGATCAGCCTGGCAGGAAAGGTTTCCAGGGAAACCAGGATGCCTGCTTATCTGGTCGGCGGTTTCTTGCGCGATCTGCTCCTGAAGAAAAGGAACTTTGACCTGGATATCTGCGTTGAGGGCAACGGCATAATTTTTGCCGAGAAGCTGGCTAAAAAATTAAGATCAGGTATAAGGGTCCATGAGAGGTTCGGGACCGCGACTTTAATTCTAAAGGGCCGGCTAAAGGTTGATGTTGCCACAACCCGCAAAGAGAGATATCCTTGCTGCGCTTCTCTTCCCGTAGTAAGCGAAGGTTCATTAATTGAGGACCTCATGCGCCGGGATTTCACCATCAATGCTTTGGCTTTCGGGATCAACCAGGGCCAGGGGCAAAAATTGATTGATCCTTTCGGCGGCAGGGAGGATCTGGCGAAAGGCAGGATACGCGTTCTGCATGATCTAAGTTTTAAAGATGACCCTACGCGCATATTAAGGGCCATACGTTTCCAGCAGCGTTTTGGTTTCAAGATCGAACCCAAGACGTTTTTACTTTTGAAGGAGGCCATAGATTCAGGCCTGCTGTATAAAGTAAACGTGCATAGGATAAGGGATGAACTGATATTGATGCTTAAAGAAGATAACCCGGCAAAGCAGATAAAAGCCCTTTACAGCCTGGCGGGTTTATCATTTATCAGCCCGAAACTAAAACCCGGCAAAGCAACTTATAGCCTGTTTAAGGCAATTGATAAGGAGATCGCCTGGTTTAACAAGAATTTTCCCGGCCGCAGGCATCTTGATGTTTGGCTTATTTATCTTGCGGGGCTTTTGAAGCCGCTTGGCCTGGCTGAGATCAAGAAAATTTGCCGCAACCTGGCGTTACGCGGGGGAGAGGAAAAGAGGATCGCCGGCTTTCGTCAATCCGGGGCAAGGATAATTGTTTCTTTAAGCAAAAAGGGGGCAAGCCCCAGCCGGATATTCTCCCTGCTTGAGCCGTTGAGCTACGAAACAATAATCCTTTTGGCAGCTGTTTCAAAAAACAAGTATTGCAGGAAGCACATCGCGGATTTCCTTGAAATTTACAATGGCATGCGGCTTTATGTCTCGGGGCATGACCTGCATGGCCTGGGTATTTTACCGGGCCCGGTGTATCAGAAGATATTCGCCAAGGTTCTGGCAGCTAAACTTAATGCCAAGGTCTCCACTTACGAGGATGAGCTGGCTTTGATCAGGAGGTTAATACAATGTCCAGGCACGAACGCGTTGAAGAAGCAATAAGAAAAGAAGTGAGTTTAATAATCCATGATGAGCTGAAAGACCCGCGTATCGGTTTTATTACCGTAACCCGGGTAGAGTTAACCAAGGACCTGAGGTTTGCCAAGGTCTTCTACAGCGTTCTGGGAAAAGAGGAGGAGCACAGGAAGACGCAATTAGCGTTGGATTCGGCTCTTGGGTTTATCCGCTCGCTGGTAGCCCAAAGGATCAACCTGCGTATTGCGACGGAGCTTATGTTCAAAGAGGACCATTCGACTGAATACAGTGTAAGGATAGAAGAGGTATTGAACCAGATAAAGGAGATTACTGAGCCTCCGGCAAATAATGAGCACATTGGCTGAGCTAATTTTGGAGCGAGACAAGGAACGAGGACGCAGGCGTAGTCTTGCACTACGCCAAGGACGAGTGACGCAGTCGCAGCCC
>SCRK01000020.1 GCA_004298075.1 bacterium
CTGTTCCGGCTGTATTATGGGGAGGAAAACTATGAGCTACCTGCAATATTCTTAGTGGATTCATTTATATCCTATCAACAAGCGCCTCATAAATAGAAAAAAGGCGGGCAAAATGTTTTTGTTCTGTGAATCTCTCCGCGAATAAGAGGCGCCCATTCTCTCCCATATTCAGGGCTAATTTCTTATCCTGTAAAATGGTTTCTACAGCCCGGGCTAATTCTTTAATCTCCCCTCTCTCTGCCAAAGAGCCGTTATAATTATCCCTCAACCAGCTGGAGATACCCCCCGTATTATAAGCTACCACCGGTTTGGCAAAACTCATTGCTTCTATTCCTACCAGGCAAAATGGCTCCGGCCACAATGAGGGCACGACAACAACCGCGGACTTAAGAAAATATTCCTTTAATTCTTTCCTGCTTAGGAATCCCGTAAATGTGACCCTGTCTTCAAGCCCCGCAAACTTAACCAGATTCTCGCATTCCTCGCGCAGAGGCCCTTCTCCGGCTATATATGCCTTAAAAGGGTGTTTAATTAATTTTAACATGTGGATAAAATGCAAGACGCCTTTCTCGGCGGCTAATCTGCCGGCATACATAACCGCGTCTTCTTGCCTTTCGCCACTTGATACCTGCTCTTCAACAAATAGAGGGACCACCTCAACCCTATCCTCCTCAAACCCGTTGCTTAACAACACCTCTTTCATATACCCGGAAGTTACAAGCTGCCTGTCAAATTGCTTCATCGCCTCGCGGTTAACATATTTGGCCTTAAACCTCCAAAGCTCCCTTATGCTTTTAGGCGATACGCAACCTTTTCTAAAGCAGCCAACGCCGGAAGGCATACCGCAGGTTTGATCATTAAACATTTTCAGCAGGGTAGGGCAACAGTTGAAAAAATCATGCACGCTTTGTATTACAGGAACCTGGGAGCGTAAAAAATTAAATTGCGCGGGATAATAAGTATTATTCAAATGCAGGACATCCGGTTTTTCTTTCTCAACTATTGATCTTAAGAGAACCAAGTCTTGCTTGATCTCTCTCTTCCTCCTTTGTGAACAATATATCTCTTCAGGCAGATCCAGGTTAGGCAGATAAAAGGCTTTAAAATTATCTCTCCTGATAGTATTTTTTTTACCGCTAAAAGTATATACCGCGATAACTTCATGCCCTTTCTCTAATAAAGCCTTGAGCATGAGCTGAAAATAAGTCTCTACCCCTCCAAGGGGAGCGTCATATTGGTTTTGCAGCAGTATTTTCATCTATTGGTTTTAATAATTTTACCGCTTGCTCTCTTAAGCTTGGCAAAAAAAACCAAGGTAATTATCTGCAGCCATAATGCCATCACCTTAACGGATTTTATTGCCGACTGGTGCATTGGGCTAAAACAAACCAAGAATGCCTTGGTTTTTTTATATAGATTTGCTTTCCTGAGCCTATGAAACCCCGCGCGCGGAGAAGAAAACGGCTCAAGGATTTCATATCCTAATGCAAGTTTCTCACTGCTCTTCCTATAGTAGGCCACGTTAATCTTTGCCCTGGAGAAAATGCCGGCGAAAACAGTCAGAGATTCAGGCACAAACAAAATATCTGACTCGCGCAAGATTGTTCCTAAAAGCGCGCTTTCAGGATCATCCCTATCCTGTAACGGCGCATAATCCAGCGCTAATTCCTTTGCCGGAGTCCCTGCCCTTGCTGAAAAATAATCCGCCGTATAGACCGAGCCCGGATTATAAGCGGCCAAAGAAATAAACGCTATGCCGCTTTCCAATTTTCCACAGGCGCGCTTCTCCCATTGCGGCGCAGGGCTAAAGGGAAGGGATATGCCGTCCTTATAAATAATACCATTCCCCCCCAACGGTATGCCAGGCGAAAAATACTTTAGGCGCGAGGCATAATATTTTCCTTCCGGATTATCCCATTGGCGGATATCAGGCAGCTCCTCTCTTCTGATATATTCCTCTTTAGGGCTATCCGCATTTTGCATAAAAAGCTTACGCTTGGATATATTTACAATGAGCCTCCCCCGCGAACGCGACAACTGGAATATTTCTTTAAAATAACTGGGGGTATTACCCAGTTTAATATTATAGAGGCTTTCTCGAGGATCAAGGCTATCATCTAAAGCAGCTTCTATAATATCCGCTTCCCTATATTCTATCCGGATATTTTTAGAGATACCCGTAAGATCATCCTCTGCGATAAAAACAATCCGCTGGATATCCCTTTTATGCCTGCTTTTAAAAACTTCTTCTATTATTTTCAAATCTTTCTCACCATATATCCAGCCTTGGCAGTTTGCCATATGCCAGCATTGTTCGATTGTCTCCTTGGCAAGCTCATCCATATCAAAAGAGACTCTCGCGTTTTCGCCGAAATGAGAGGTATCCCTGATGTCCAGCAGTAATCTTCCGCCGGCAGCGACCTGCTGGCGCATTCTTGTGCCGGGATAAGCAACGGCGATATTGTATTTATGATCCGAGAGCCCAAGCTGCCTCTGGAATCGAACCGTCTTTTTGGTTGCCGCTATTGAATCACCTGGAAGGCCGGTGATAAAATACCCAACGCAGCGTAAGCCGGCTTTTCGGATCATTTTTACCGCTTTTATAATATCTGTGAGGCTCTCCCCTTTTTTGATATTATTAAATACCGCTTCATCCCCGCTTTCAATACCGATAGCAATACTTTTACAGCCGGCTTCTTTCATTAAACGAATGACCTCTTCGTCCAATTTATCCGCGCGCAATCCATTATGGCACCACCAATCTAAATTTAATCTTTCTTTTCTTAAAAGCCGGCAGATAGCTTTAGCCCTGCCTAAATCAAATGTAAAATTATCGTCCATAATCTCAAAAGAGCCGATCTGATACTTGCTCTTTGCCTCGATCAATTCCTCGATTACATTTTCCGGTTCCCTGGGCCTCCACTGTTTCCCGGAGATGACTCCCACACAGCAAAATATGCAGCCATAGGGACAGCCCCTGCTGGTCAATAATGGATACCTGAGGT
>SCRK01000155.1 GCA_004298075.1 bacterium
GCCTCCAGGCATGACCGGGTCTTGGCTTTTACCAGCCACCTGCCGCATACGATAGCCTTTTCTTTAATAGGCAGCGTACCGGATAAATTCTTAAAGATAAGTTCCGGCGGCCTGGCGGATACTACGCGCATTGCCGGATCTGACGAACTTCTTTGGAGCCAGATATTCCTAAGCAACCGCAAGAATCTCCTAGCTTCAATTTCTTCCTTCCAAACAAAGCTTTCCGCATTTAAGTCTGCCTTAGCGAATAAGGACGCCAAACGCTTAATAAAAATACTGGCCGCGGCAAGAAAAAAACGTGAGCAATTAAAATGATCATAGCTGTTGACGGCCCATCTGGGGCGGGTAAAAGCACGGTAGCCAGGATATTGGCTAAAAAACTGGGGTTCCTTTATATTGATACCGGCGCTATGTACCGGGCATTGACTTTAAAGGCCCTGGAAAATAAAATACCCGCCGGCGATGAAAAGCGGATCAATGAACTGGCAGCGGGTGTAAGGATCGATCTGCGCAATAATTGCGATGGTAGTTTAAGCGTTATTCTTGACGGCCGGGATGTGTCCCTGGATATACGCCAGGCGCGGATCACCCGTTTTGTTTCGGATGTGGCTAAGATAAAAGAGGTGCGGGAGATCATGGTAAGGATGCAAAGAGAACTGGGGCAGAAAAAAGATTGTGTTTTAGACGGCAGGGATATCGGAACGGTAGTTTTTCCGGACGCGCAAAAGAAGTTCTTTATTGATGCCGCGCCCCAGGTGAGGGTCCAGAGGCGTTTCAAGGAGTTAAAGGGCTTAGGCCAGGATATCACCCTCAGCGATGTGGAGAAGGATCTATCCAACCGGGACAAAATAGATTCTACCCGTCAGATCTCTCCTTTACGCAGGGCTGAAGATGCTATTTATATTGATACAAGCGACCTCTCCATAGAGCAGGTAGTAGATAAGATGCTTGGGTTTATAAGATAGATGGATAAAGCATTGATCAGGAATTTTTCAATTATCGCCCATATTGACCATGGTAAATCCACCCTGGCTGACCGCATATTGGAGGTAACCGGCGCGGTTGATATACGCCATAAGGGGGATCAACTGCTTGATGATATGGATCTGGAGAAGGAGCGCGGCATTACCATCAAGGCCTCAATGGTCAGGCTGAATTATTTTTCCAGGAAATTCAACAAGGAATATATCTTAAACCTGATCGATACCCCCGGCCACGTGGATTTTACTTACGAGGTCTCTAAATCGCTGGCTGCCTGTGAAGGGGCGGTGCTGGTAGTTGACGCCGGCCAGGGCATCGAAGCCCAGACCGTGGCGAATTATTACCTGGCCATGGAAAATAACCTCCAGGTTATCCCGGTGATCAATAAGATCGATCTTATTTCCGCCGATATCGAGCGGGTTAAAAAACAGGTAGTTAGTGTCCTGGGTTTTAAAGATGAGGAGATCATCCTGGCTTCGGCAAAAGAGGGCAAAGGGATAATCGAGATCCTGGATAAGATCGTCGAGACCATTCCTCCTCCAAGCGGTGAGATTGGAAATCCGCTTAAGGCGCTTATTTTTGATTGCCGCTTTGACGCTTTTAAAGGGGTGGTTGTTTTCGTCAAGGTCATTGACGGAGAGATCAACCTTAAAACAGGGCTTAAGATGTTCCACACCGGGAAAATTTACAAAATCGAGGAGCTGGGTGTTTTTAAGGACCTGAAATATTCAAACGCAGATTCTCTGACTTGTGGAGAGGTTGGTTATTTTACGGCGAACATGCGTGACCCGCGGGAAGTGGTTATAGGGGACACGATGACGGATGTCAAGAACCCCTGCGAGGAGGCCCTGTCTGGTTACCGTAAGCTCAAGCCTTTGGTATTTTGCGGTATCTATCCGGTTAACCCCGCGGATTTCCCGGAGCTACGCGACGCCATGGATAAATTGAAGCTATCCGACGCTTCCTTTGTTTTTGAGCCGGAGAACTCGCAGTCGTTAGGCACGGGCTTTCGCTGCGGGTTTTTGGGGCTTTTGCACATGGAGATCGTCCAGGAGCGGCTGGAACGGGAGTATAACCTGAACCTTATCCTTACCGTGCCCAATGTCGTTTACCGCGTAAAGACCAAGGAGGGAGGGCTCATTGAGGTGGATACTCCCGCCAAGCTTCCCGGCTCCCAGGATATAGATGAGGCGCAGGAACCATATGCAAGTTTGTTGATGATCGTGCCGGTGGATTCTATCGAGGCGGTCTGCGATTTTACCAAATCCCGCAGAGGGGTATTTGTATCAAATGAATATTTAAGCGAGGATCGCGTGAAGGTAGTATTCCAGATCCCGCTTTCCGAGATCATCGTGGATTTCTATGACCGGATCAAATCCATTACCCGCGGGTATGGTTCATTGGATTATGAGTTCAAGGAATATGTGCCGACAAAATTGGTGAAACTTGATATAATGCTTAATGGTCAGATCTGTGATGCTTTCTCCTCCCTGATGTTCAAGGAAAAGGCGATGTCCCGGGCGCATCTTTTAGTCGGTAAATTAAAGGAGTTGATCCCAAGGCAGCTTTTCGAGGTGGCTATCCAGGCGGCGGTAGGAAGCCAGATCCTGGCCTCCGAGAAGGTCCGTCCGGTAGGCAAACATGCTACGAGTAAATGCTCCGGCGGAGATATTACGCGCAAGCGTAAACTCTGGGATATTCAGAAAAAAGGCAAGAAGAGATTAAAGCAGTTCGGTAAAGTGGAGATACCGCAGGAGGCGTTCCTGGAGGTATTAAAAATATGAGTTTAAAAAAGAAATCAGTATTAAGAGACTGGGTAGAATCGATCATAGTCGCTTTTCTTTTGGCTATGGTCATCCGCGCTTTTGTGATCCAGGCCTTTAAGATCCCATCAGGATCAATGCGCATGACTTTACTGGAGGGCGATCTTATACTGGTGAATAAATTTATTTATGGGGCAAAGGTGCCTTTTACGAAGTTACAACTTCCAGCGGTGCGGGGCCCAAAGAGAGGGGATGTGGTTGTTTTTATTTACCCCGAAGACAGGAAAAAAGATTTCATTAAGAGGTTGGTCGGACTTCCCGGGGAAACGGTTGAGATAAAAGGGGGCTCGATCTACATAAATGGAAAACCGGCGCAGGAGCCGATCTTTAACCGGATCTATTATTACAACGTGGGGGAATTCGGAGCTGAAGGCCAAAAGATCACCGTGCCTAAGGACAGTTATTTTGTTTTAGGGGATAACTCCGCCTCATCCAGGGACAGCCGGTATTGGGGATTTGTTCCGAAAGAGAACCTGCTGGGCGAAGCTTTAATAATTTACTGGCCGCCGCTCCGCGTAAGACTGATCAAATGAATATAGCCAATAAAATATCTACATTCCGGATCCTGAGCGTGCCTTTTTTTGTCGCCTGCCTGCTTTACTATACCCCGGAAAGGCAATTTCTGAGGATCCTGGCGTTAGTCATATTCCTGCTTGGGGTTATTTCAGACGGCTTAGACGGCTTTGTGGCCAGAAAGGCAAAACTGCAGTCAAAAGCCGGATTGGTGCTGGATCCGCTTGGCGACAAGCTCTTGCTGATGAGCGCTTTTATATTCTTATCACCGATCAGCAAATTGGCGGTAAAATTCCCGCTCTGGTTTACTTTCATTGTAATATCCAGAGATGCGATCATTATCCTGGGCGCGGTGGTTATCTACCTGGTTAAACAGGACCTGAATGTTCATCCCACGAAATGGGGCAAACTTACCACCACCTTCCAGATGCTTTCTGTTGTATGCGTTTTAACGCAATGGAAATTCACCGCCTTCCTCTGGTGGATAGCGGTAATTTTTACCGTAATCTCCGGTATTGATTACGTAATGAGGGGGTTTAAAATACTATATGCTTTGGACAGTCACCGCGTTACTAGCTAGCTATCTGCTTGGAAGTCTGCCTACTGCTTATATTTTTGGAAAGGTTTTAAAAGGCATTGACATCCGTACGGTCGGCTCGGGAAATGTCGGGGCAACCAATGCCATGCGCGTTTTAGGCAAGGGGCCGGGGATTACGGTATTGCTCTTGGATATCCTTAAAGGTTTTGTCGCAGTTGTCTTGTTAGGGAGCTATTTCAGCGCTAAACCAGTTTTATGGCAGGAACAAAACTTATGTATTATCATTGGGTTATGTTGTATTTGCGGCCATAACTGGACAATTTTCTTACGCTTTAAAGGGGGCAAGGGCATCGCTACTTCTTTCGGCGTATTGCTTGGACTTGCATTAAAGATAGAAGGGTTGGGTATCGTGATCGGCATATTAATAGTAACCTGGTTGTTTGTCTTTGTTACCTGGAGAATTGTTTCCTTAGCTTCAATTATCGCCGCTATATTCCTGCCGGTGGCATGCTTCTTCTTCAAGCAACCGCCGCTTCTGCTTCTAGTCAGCATAATACTCTGCGTTTTTGTGATCATCCGCCATAAGAATAATCTGGCCAGGCTCTTCAAAGGCCAGGAAGATAGGCTTCGTTTTAAGTAACCCATTTAAATAAAGCCCGTCGGAATAAAAGCAAACGCTTTCCTTTTAAGGCCAAATGCTATTGATTTGGCCTTTTTTTGGTTGCATACTTTGGTTGAACTTAATAATGCCCCACCAGCCACGAAGGGGGATTTAAATGCGCGACCTGCTTTATAAAAACCTGACCTCCGCCGACAGAAGCCGCAGGGTGATCGCCAGCTCTGAGACTGCTGATAAAGAAGGTGTCCATAGCGTGGTACGCAGGCATTTTGCCTGCCTGGTCAAGCAGGTTGAAAGCGACAGTGTTTTTAAACCGGAACCTTATCTTTATGTCTTGAAGGAGAGGAACACAAAGCTAAAGCGGGAGCATTTCTTCTGCAAGATCAAAGGAAGCATCCTGGCGGTAAATAAGGGGAAGTTATTCCTTATCCTTTTTGTGCATACCCTGAATATTGAACTCACCGCGACCGACAACAAACTAAGCGAGCAGGCCCGCTGATCAAACCCTCAAAAACAGCAGTTTTCCCTTGACAAACCTGGTGAATATGGTAAATTTATTTAGAATTAAGATGATCCGTTAACCTTGGTTATGGGGGTAACTAAGGCTGCCATGTTCAATTTTAATCCGGATTGACTTTAAAGGGTCGATGCCGGATTTTTTTTAAATAAACAGGAAAAGGGAATAAATAAGCGTTATGATCAAAGAATATTTCAGATATAAGGCCCTGGTGATGATCTGTTTAACGCTTTTATGCCTGCCTTCTAATCCCGCCTTTGCGCAAGGAGAGGCTGCCTTGTATTTATGCGAACTTGGAAAAAGTTTTTATTCCTTGGGCCAGATTGACGATGCCCTTTCGGAATTCAATAAGGCCCTCTTAGTTGATCCGGATAATCAGGTTGCCAGGGAGTATATCAGTAAAATATTCAGTGAGCCCTCATCCCGGAATATCCAGCCGGTAATCCGTAAAATACCCGCTAAGAGTTATAAACCGGCGTTATCAAGGGAAGAGGCGATGGAGCTTGAGTTTAAAAATGTTAGGCGCAGGGAAGAGCTCGTTTATCCCCCATATGTCAGCGCAAGGGATTTTCCCGTAAAAGCAGCAAATGAAAAGAATGAACATTTAAAATTAGGGCCTTTGACGGTAAGCGGGAATACGCAGCTCAGCTTCGGGGCTACTCCCGATGATTTCATCTGGAAGCGGGCTAATTTTGACTTGAACGAAAAATTTTTGAGCTGGAGAATGACCAGCGATGCCGCTTTTAATCACCGTTTCAATACCTATGACCCCGCGATTTATGATTCACTTAGCCTGAATTTGGACACTGAAAACGAAAAGGGTTTTAATTTTCACAGCAACCTTACCGTTGATCCCTGGAGTTTTACGGGAAAGAGCAGCAAGTTAACCGTTAGCAACGGATCTGGGGATTCTGCCGAGATCCAGTTGTTGTATTGGTCAAATACGGGATATACCCT
The DNA here is from genome assembly GCA_004298075.1 of bacterium. Classification (GTDB taxonomy): domain Bacteria; phylum Omnitrophota; class Gorgyraeia; order Gygaellales; family Profunditerraquicolaceae; genus UBA6249. Next base: position 5,949 of record SCRK01000155.1, read on the forward strand.
TAACCAAACTGTTTATGGTTCTCTCCAGGGAACTACGCTTAACATCCCCGAATTAAAGGTGGTGGATGGCAAGATCACCACGACAACTATTTCAGGTTATAATATCCCGGATATGAAGATCAACCGGGAGTTCCAGCCGCTGCGGGAGATATGGCTGGATTATGCCAATGACCAGGTAAAGCTGCGCGCGTTCCCCATGGCTTATCAGGATCAGGCTTATTCTTCCGATGACCCCCTGGGTATAAGCAACCACGGCATATGGTGGAAGGACAGTAAATGGCTGCGTATGTACACTCCCGGGGTATTGCATACAGGGAACACCCCGGTAGATTTTACTAAAGGCTCCTGGGATGATTCGCTCTCTTTTCTTTCAAAGGATTCTACCGGTAGATATTTAACCGCCTTGCGCGGGTTTTCCTTCTCTTTACAGCCTCAAGAAACAACAACTTTTGATACCACGGTTGCCACCCCTAAACATCTTTGGCAGGATTATAATGTGGTGGACAACCTGATCTCCGCCAGCCGCCTAAAGCATTATTTTGCCGATAACCTGCTTCTCGGAGGCACTTTTACCAGCCGCCTGGGTTATAAAACCGACCCGCAAAAATTAGACAGCCAGAATTTTGTCGGAGGCCTGGATTTAGGCTATGAAATTACCCCCGGCTTGAAAACCCAGGCGGAGATCCTGACCTCTAAATCAAACTACGACATGAGCAACTCCGATTATAAAACCGAATCAAGGGGCAACGCCTATTATTTTTCTTTTATTACCCGCTATCCGCAAAAAAGTATTATGGATTTGAAATACGGCTACGATGATATATACCTGGATAAGGATGAAAGCTTCCTGTTAAAGTCCAAGTTTTACGCCGTAAGAATGGACCGCGGTTTTGATTCCGCGCTCTCTGATTATCATAATACCCGCCAGGATGTTTTTTGGTCAAGGCATATACATTTCCGCAAGCCCATGGATTATTATTCCCAGGGGTTAGAAAACTCCAAGAATAAATGGGATGAGCTTAACGCGACGCGAATTGGAGACGGTATCGATGCCGGCAGGAATACCCTGGGTTTTCGTTTCGAAACTTTCCTGGAAGATAATCTTTACAACCTTTTTGACGTGCGTAATGTGCATAATGTAAACGGGAAGTTTGTTGAGAATGTGGTGCGCGATGAACTCACGGTCAGGATAACCGATAAATTGACCTCCAAAGCCCTGGGGATTTATCAAAAGCTTCCCAAGACGGTCGGCGGAGTGGATCCCTTTATATATAACGGCGATACAGGGGATTATTTTCTGAATTCCGCTGTCCCTGACGGTGCCGACCCTACGATCAAAACCGGTTCTATCGGCTTAAATTACGATTTTTTTGACTGGTTAAGCTTAAATGGCATATATGAACGCACCAATGATTATACCTTGGCTTATGGTAATTTTCCCGCGAATGTCTTAAGGAATGATACTACTTTATCGGGGATATATTCCCAGAATGATAACCTTTACCGCTACGTTCAGGATTTTCTTTTTAACCAAAATATTTTCCCCCAGGCCCCTTATTCATTTTATAATGTTTTTAAATCCGGGCTGCGGATAGCCCCGCTTGAGAACATGGAGATTTACCTTGATTATACGCGCAATGAGTATGAGACCGCATCTCTGATCAATGATAACATGAACCACGTAGGGATGGAGATCACTTATATGCCGACCAAAAAATTCGGGATGTCCTTTAAATATATTTATTCCCGCTCTAAAGACATTATTCAGCTGCCAAGCTCGGACTTCGGGCTTACCGATCATCCGATCGGCCATCATAATTTCTTCTCTGAATTCAGGTATTTGCCCTCGAAAGACGACGAACTTATCCTGCAATATGGGGTAGGGGATGTCAGCTCTATCGGAAATCTCTCCTCTGTTGACCC